>JBBSEC010000002.1:0-96549 GCA_038240075.1 Acidimicrobiia bacterium | reverse complement strand
GGAATGAGCAGCCGCAACGGGCGTAATCAGTGCAGCTCCGTACGGTGAACCGCACGCGGATGCGACCATGAGTGGAATGAGCAGCCGCAACGGGCGTAATCAGTGCAGCTCCGTACGGTGAACCGCACGCGGATGCGACCATGAGTGGAATGAGCAGCCGCGACCTGGCCGAGCTTCGGAGCACGGCGCAGGCGCTCGTCGCGCCGGGCAAGGGGATTCTCGCGGCCGACGAGAGCAGCGGCACGATCAAGAAGCGCTTCGACTCGATCGGGTTGGAGTCGACGGAAGATCGTCGGCGCGCGTATCGCGAGATGCTCTTCACGACCAAGGGCGCGGATGCGTTCATCAGCGGCGTGATCCTCTACGACGAGACGATCCGCCAGTCGGCCTCCGACGGGCGCACGCTGGTGCGGGTGCTGACCGATCAGGGTGTGATCCCGGGCATCAAGGTGGATCAGGGCGCGAAGCCGCTGGCCCTCGCGCCGGGCGAGCTCGTCACCGAGGGGCTCGACGGTCTGCGCGAACGGTTGGCCGAGTACCGCGACCTCGGCGCGCGCTTCGCCAAGTGGCGTGCGGTCATCACCATTGGTGACGGCATCCCGAGCGCGTACTGCATCGATGTCAACGTGCACGCGCTCGCCCGGTACGCGGCGTTGTGCCAGGAAGCCGGCATCGTCCCGATCGTCGAACCCGAGGTGCTCATGGACGGCTCGCATACGGCCGAGCGCTGCGCCGAGGTCACCACCGGCACGCTGCGGGCGCTGTTCGCCGCGCTCGCCACGCAACAGGTCGCGCTCGACGGGATCCTGCTGAAGCCGAACATGGTCGTGTCGGGCGCCGACTGCCCGGTGCAGGCATCGGTCGACGACGTTGCCGACGCGACGATCGCGTGCTTCCTTGCGACCGTGCCGGCGGCGGTGCCGGGCATCGTGTTCCTCTCGGGTGGTCAGAGCGACGAGCTCGCCACCGCGCATCTCGACGCGATGAACCGGCGGGGACCGCACCCGTGGGCGCTGTCGTTCTCGTACGGGCGGGCGCTGCAGGCCGCGGCCATCGCAGCCTGGGGCGGTTCCGACGACCAGATCGATGCCGGCCAGGCCGCGTTCCTGAAGCGGGCCCGGCTCAACGGCGCGGCGCGGTCGGGCGACTACGACGCCGCGATGGAGCGCACCGCATAGCCTGAATTGCCCGATTCCGGCCTCAGCGTCTCCTCATCGTCGGTACCGGAGATGTTCAGGTGCCCCGCCTATGGTGCGGGGTCATGCGGGCGCTCGTTCAACGAGTCACGCAGGCCCGGGTGACCGTTGAAGGTGTGCCGGTGGGTGAGATCGGGAAGGGCCTGCTCGTGCTCATCGGAGTGACCCATGACGACACGCCGGCCGTGGCCTCGCGGTTGGCAGAAAAGGTGGGGAACTTGCGAGTTTTCGACGACGCCGAAGGGATCATGAATCGCACGCTGCTCGACATCGGCGGGTCCGCGCTCGTCGTCAGCCAGTTCACGCTCTACGGCGACACCACGCGTGGCCGCCGGCCGAGTTGGACGGCAGCGGCCGCGCCCGAAGTCGCCGAGCCGTTGTGTGACGCGTTCGCCACCGGCCTGCGTGACGTCGGTGTGCGCGTCGAGACCGGTCGGTTCCGCGCCGACATGCAGGTCGCGCTCGTGAACGACGGACCGGTCACGCTCATGCTCGAGCTGGCGGCGTCGCAATGAGCAGGGACGAAGTCAACCTCCACGAGCCTGCCGTTCCCGATCCGACGCAGCTGACCGAGCCCGAGACGTTGCGCCTCGAGTCGTCGAACAGCATCTGGTTCTTCGAGGTCGACCGCATGCGCTTTCGGCGCGTGCCGCGCGGCACCGATCCGCCCACCCCCGCGCTTGTCAACGAGTGGCAGCGGTACTTGGGCCTCGACGTCGAGGCCGACACCGGCGCGTTCACCGTCGCGCTCAACGAGGACGGCACCCGCCGCCTCCGTGCGGTCCGGGTCGAGACCCCCGAGCGCGAAGACCACACCCGCGAGCTCACCCTCCGCCCCAAGAACGAACCCGTGTAACTCCCGTCACGCCCTGTCCCACCCCCGGCGTACGTTCTCCCCGTCTTCCCCTCGGCTCCATCGGTTCACGGCCCTTTGATGGACCGTGGGTGCCGCCAGGGGGCATTGGATGTCCAACGAACGACCGACCGGGACGATTTCGCGTCTTAGCGCCGACTCCCTTGGCGTGTTCCGCGGAAGCGCGGCGGTCGCGCTGGGAGTCAGCCGACACCAACTCACCGCGCTCGTCGGTGCGGGGGTTATCGAGCGCGAGCTCCCCGACGTGTACCGGATGACCGTCGTTCGACGCTCGAGCGAACAGCGGCTCCGCGCCGCGCTCCTGTGGGGTGGCAGCGACTCTGTGGGCGCGGGGTTGTCGGCGGGAGAGCACTACACGCTCGAAGGTGTGCACGCCCGCCGACCGGAGATCATCGTCGGGGGCACGAGACGCCTGCGCTCGGAACGCGTCACGGTGCACAGAACCGAGGATTTGGTTCCGCTGATGGTGCGGCGCCACCGGGAGCTGAGGGTGACGGGCGTGGAGGCGACGCTCGTCGCGTTGGCGCACGCGCTCGACGCGGAGGCGTTCGAGATCGCGTGTGAGGACGCCCGGCGGCGTGGGCTCACGGGTGTGCCCGCGCTGCGCAACTACCTCGAGCGGTTCGGACGCAAGGGTCTGCCCGGCATGCGCGCCACCCGTGACCTGCTCGACGACCTCGATCCGGTCTACGCCGCCCGTTCCACGCTGGAGGTCAAGACCCGCCGGCTGATCGTCGCCAACGGCATCACCGACTTCACGCGCGAGTTCCCGCTCTCGTGGAACGGCCGCACCTATCGCTACGACTTCTGCTTCCAGCGGTCGCGCACGATTCTCGAGACGAACGGGCGCCGTTGGCACGACGACCCCACCGACTACGAGCACGACAACGAGAAGTGGAGCGTGCCCGGACGGCACGGATATCGGATCGTCCTCGCGACCTGGGCGAAGGTCACCCGCCATCCGAACGAGTTCCTCCGGGAGCTCACCGCATCGATGACCCAGGCGGCGTGAACCGAACGTATGTGCGGTCGACTGTCGGTGG
The DNA here is from genome assembly GCA_038240075.1 of Acidimicrobiia bacterium. GTDB lineage: Bacteria > Actinomycetota > Acidimicrobiia > IMCC26256 > PALSA-610 > DATBAK01. The sequence goes on along the minus strand of JBBSEC010000002.1, from coordinate 93,436 downwards.
GCACCGGTACGATGGCGGCGTCATGAGTGACCCCGCGGGCACGTTGTTCAACACACCGACGAGCACTCCCGCGCCCGCGCCGCAACCTGGGTCCGCGCCGGAGAGCGCGCCGCGGCGCTTCACCCGTCTCGATCTCGAAGGCCTCAATCCGGCGCAACGGGAGGCCGTCACGTTGCCGGTCGGGCCGGTGCTCGTGATCGCCGGAGCCGGGTCGGGCAAGACCCGCGTGCTCACGCACCGGCTTGCCTATCTGATCTCCGAGCGCGACGCGTCGCCGTTCTCGATCCTGGCGATCACCTTCACCAACAAGGCCGCGGCCGAGATGAAGGACCGCGTCGCCGCGCTGGTCGGCGGCGTCGCCCGGCGCATGTGGGTCTCCACCTTCCACTCCGCCTGCGCGCGCATCCTGCGCCGCGAGGCACCGTTGCTGGGATACCGGCCGCAGTTCACGATCTACGACCAGGCCGACGCGGTGCGCCTCGTCGACTGGGTGCGCCGCGACCTCGATCTCGACCCGAAGCGCTTCCCGGCCCGTCAGCTGCACGGCCGCATCTCCGCGTTCAAGAACGACCTCGTCCTCCCCGACGAGCTGACCGCCAAGGCCGTCGGTCCCCACGAGACCCGGCTGGCGCGCATCTACACCGAGTATCAGCGCCGTCTCAACGAAGCGTCGGCCGTCGACTTCGACGATCTCCTCATCCTCGCCGTGCGCCTGTTCCGTGAGCACCCCGATGCCCTCGCGCGTTGGCGCCAACGTTTCCACCACGTGCTCGTCGACGAGTTCCAGGACACGAACCTCGCGCAATGGGAGCTCGTGCGTCTCCTCACCGAAGAGCACCGCAGTGTCATGGCCGTCGGCGACGCCGATCAATGCCTCGTGGCCGGCACGCGCATCGCGATGGCCGACGGATCGACGAAGCCGATCGAACAGGTCGTCGTGGGCGACGAGGTGCGGTCGTGTTACGGCAGCGGCGATTTCCGTGCGGCGAGCGTGCTGCGCGTCCACGCGAGCCACGCGTCCGAAGGGGTCGCGGTCACGTTCGCGAGCGGCCGCCGCGTCGTCTCCACACTCGATCACATGCACTTCGCCGGCTGTCTCAACGGCGGACGTCCTGACCACGATCGAGCGGGCCGAAGGAAGTTGAACGTCGTCCTGTGCGACCGGCGGGGTCGGAACCCGATGCACCGGATCTCGATGTTCGGATACGACGACGAGGGCAGGGAAGCTCTGGAGTCGCTGGGCTTGTCGGTGCGCCCGGATCGTGCGGGGTCATCGGGATGGCGGTTCGAGACCGCGAGCGCCGACATGGCGACGCTCTCCGCGACCGCCGACCGCATCGCCGCGGTGCTGCCCGTGACGGCTCGGTGCGTGGCGCGTCTCGCCCGGAACGGCCCGGTTGCGCTGGCGAACACGCTGCCGTTCCTTCCGGCGTCGTCGGTACGGCCGGGCATGGTGATGGTCGACACCGACGGCGAGCTCGACGTCGTCACCACGGTCGAGCGCGTGCAGATCGGCGCGCCCGTCTACGACCTCGATATCGCGCGCACGCACAACTTCGTCGCCGAGGGCATCGTCACCCACAACTCGATCTACAAGTTCCGTGGGGCGGATTACCGGAACTTGGCGAAGTTCGAGGAGACGTTCCCCGACGCGACGATCATCGTCCTCGACCAGAACTACCGGTCGACGCAGCGGATCCTCGACGCGGCCAACGCGGTCATCGCGAACAACGCGGCCCGGCGTCCGAAGCACCTCTGGACCGAGCAGGGTGAGGGAGCGCCGATCGTCCGCTACGAAGCGGAAGACGAGCACGACGAGGCGTCGTTCGTCGTCGGCGAGATCCGCAAGCTCGTCGACAACGCCGATCACCGGTTCGGCGATGTCGCGGTCTTCTACCGGACCAACGCGCAGAGCCGCGTGGTCGAAGAGTCGCTCGTGCGCGCGGGCATCCCGTACCGCGTGTTCGGGGGCGTGAAGTTCTACGACCGGCGCGAGGTGAAGGACGCGCTCGCCTACCTGCGCGCGCTCGTGAACCCCGACGACGAGGTGTCGTGGAAGCGCATCGTCAACACGCCCAAGCGCGGCGTGGGCGACACGTCGGTGAACAAGGTGTCGTCGTACGCGCAGGGCGCGGGCGTCACCTTCCGCGAGGCGCTCCGGGCCGCGGCGACCGCGGGTGTCACCGGGAGGGCGCTCGGGAGTATCGGCGACCTGCTCGACCTCCTCGACGAGGTTGCCGACGAGGCCGACGGCGGCGTCGGGCACACGATCGAGGCGGTGCTCGAACGCACGGGCTACCTCGCCGAGCTCCGCTCGGAGCGTTCCGTGGAGTCGGAAGGCCGGATCGAGAACCTGCAGGAGCTCATCGGTGTGGCGCAGGAGTTCGACGACCAGGTCGACGCGGGCGACCTCGGTGGCCTCGTCGCGATCGGTGGGCTCGCCAACGGGGACCCCGACACGCCTGGTGGGGGACCGGCCGCCGCACTCGGCGCGATGGAGCGGGTCCAGGCGTTCCTCGAAGCGGTCTCGCTGGTCACCGATCTCGATTCCGACGACCCCGACCAGAGCGCGGTCACGCTCATGACGCTGCACTCCGCGAAGGGTCTCGAGTATCCGGTCGTGTTCATGCTCGGCCTCGAAGACGGTGTCTTCCCGCACGTGCGCAGCCTGGGTGAGCCCGACGAGCTCGAGGAAGAGCGTCGGCTCTGCTACGTCGGCATCACCCGTGCACGCGAACGGCTCTATCTCGTGCACGCGTGGAGCCGGATGTTGTTCGGGTCCACCGACTACCACCCGCCGAGCCGGTTCCTCGAGGAGATCCCCGACGCGCTCGTCGAGGTGGTCGGCGCGCCGCGAGGTCGGCGGGGCGCGGGTGGCCATCGTGACGCAGTGGTCTCCGCCGCGATGCGACGCAGCCGCGAGCTCGTCGGTGGCGGCGACGCATCGTCGATGCCGCACCCGCCGGTCGCGACGACGGGCGCGCGCGGTGCCGAGCAGCTCGGTCTGCGCGTCGGCGACGACGTTGCCCATGAGAAGTTCGGCGAGGGCGTGATCATCGAGATCAAGGGATCGGGCGACAAGGCCGAGGCCAAGGTCAACTTCGCCGACGTCGGCGAGAAGATCCTTCTCCTGCAGTGGGCGCCGCTCACGCGCGTGTGACACGAGCCGAGTCGCGACCGCGGCGGTAGCGTGACGCGATGGCACCCAGCGATCTGGCTCAGTTCTCGGTCCTCGCCCTTCGCGAGAACGGCCTCGTCGTGGTGACGACCGTGCGGGCTGACGGCTCGATGCAGGCGTCGGTTGTCAACGCCGGCGTGATCGAGCATCCCGTGACCGGGGCGGCCACGGTTGCGCTCGTCGCGATGGGCGGGAGCCGGAAGCTGGCGAACTTCCGTGTCCGTCCGACCACCACCATCGTGGCGCGCGTCGGATGGGAATGGATCGCCGTCGAAGGTGAAGCCGAGATCATCGGTCCTGATGATCCCGCCGACGGTGTCGACGCCGAGGCCCTGCGACTCTTCCTGCGTGCGGTCTTCAGCGCGGCCGGCGGCACCCACGACGACTGGCCGGAGTACGACCGCGTGATGGCCGAAGGACGGCGGGCGGCGGTACTCGTCGCGCCGAAGCGCATCTACACGAACGGTTGACATCGGTGCCGACTGATGAAGAGATCGGTTGCCCGGTCGGCAATCCCGACGAGCGGGAGCTGCTGCTCAGCTGGCTCACGTTCCTTCGCGGCGCGGTACTGCGGAACATCGAGGGCCTCGGTGACGACGACGCGTGCTGGACGCCCGACGGCAAGCTGATCTCCGTGCTCGGCATCGTGAACCACCTGACGCACGTCGAGTGGAGGTGGATCGACGGCGCGATGCTCGGTGGCGCGGTGAGCAAGGACGACGCGGAGTACCGTCCCGGAGCCGAGCTCACCGTGGCCGCCGCGGTCGACGCCTATCGAGCGCGGGCGCGGGCGACGGATGCCACGGTGAGGGCGATGCCTTCGCTCGCCGAGCCCACCCGCGACGGGAAGGGCGTCCGCTTCGACCTCCGCTGGGTGCTGCTCCACCTGATCAACGAAACCGCGCGTCACGCCGGACACGCCGACGCGACACGCGAGCTGCTCGACGGCACGACCGGCGAGTGACTCGGCGCTTCAGTGATGAAACGCGGTTGCGCCGGTATGCGGCCGAGGCGTCGGAGCCGGTAGTGCCTCGAGGAATCGCAACGCCGACGTGAGATCGTCGACGAGGAGCCGGGTGAGATCCATGGAGACGCCGTTGCGGAACACGACGCGCATCACCGTCACGTCCTCGATGTCCGCGGGCATGGGATACGCGGGCACCTGCCAGCCTCGCTCCCGCAACTTCGCCGACAGATCGTGCAAGTCCCAGTTGCGATCGCCGTCGACGGTGGTCCACGCGACGAGCGGCATGTCGGCCCCGTCGGTGAGCACCTCGAACGGCCCCAACTTCGCGATCTCCGCCGCGAGGTAGCGGGCCGCGTCTTTCGACGCCTGCATGACCCGCCGGTAGCCCTCGTGCCCCAATCGCAGGAAGTTGTAGTACTGCAAGAGCACCTGCGCGCCCGGCCGCGAGAAGTTCAGCGCCAGCGTCGGCATGTCTCCACCGAGGTACGTCACCTTGAAGACCAGCTCTTCGGGCAGGTAGTCGCGCTTCGCCCACACGATCCATCCGATCCCGGGGTATACGAGACCGAACTTGTGGCCCGACGCGCTGATCGAGTGCACGCGCGGCACACGGAAGTCCCAAACGAGACCCGGGTCGAGGAAGGGCGCGACGAATCCGCCGGATGCCGCGTCGACGTGGATCGGCACATCGAGATCCGTGCGTGACGCGAGATCGTCGAGCGCGTCGGCGAGATCCTTCACCGGTTCGAAGACCCCGTTATGGGTGACTCCGAGGATCGCAACGACACCAATGGTGTTCTCGTCGACGGCAGCGAGCATGCCGTCGACCGTGAGGTGCGGTTGCTCTTTGGTGATCGGTACGAACCGCGGTTCGACTTCCCAGTAGTTGGCGAACTTCTCCCAGACGACCTGCACCGCAGAGCTGAACACGATGTTGGGTGAATCGGTCGACTTGCCGGCCGCACGGCGCGCGATCTGCCAGCGACGTTTGAACGCGAGTCCGGCCAGCATGCACGCCTCCGACGACCCGACCGTCGACGTCCCGAACGCCGAGTGCGGATCCGGCGCGTTCCACAAGTCGGCCACGATGTGCAGACAGCGTTCCTCGATCGCCGCGGTCTGCGGGTACTCGTCCTTGTCGATCATGTTCTTGTCGAACGCTTCCATGTACAGCTGCGTCGCTTCGGGCTCCATCCACGTCGTCACGAACGTCGCGAGGTTCTGGCGCGCGTTGCCGTCGAGGAAGATCTCGTCGTGGATGATCTGATACGCCGTGTCGGAGCGCATCTCGCCGGCGGGCATCCGCCAGCGCGGGATCGAGCCCTCCGAATCGCGTGTGAACATTGGATTGACCGAGATCTGATCTGAGGCGCTCGCGCCCCGGTGCTCGTGACTCATGGCATTCCTCTCGGTGCAAACGGGTCCCACTCGGCAGGAGCGCGGGCGAGAAAGGCTTCGATCCGTGATCGGACCTGCTCCGGCGTCAGCGCGCTCTCGGCCGCCTGCGCGATGCGCAACTGCGGGGTGAGCGCGCCGGGAGGATCCGCTTCCCAACGGGCTCCGGCGCGCTCGGCCGCGCTGAGCTCCTCGGCGAGCGGGCGGAGATCGGGGCGCCGCAGCACGGGACGCGAGACGAACATCACCCAGGTTTCGTAGCGCAGCTCGAGCCGGTAGCGGTGGCCGGAAACGAGCAGGATGCGCAGGCGTTCGGTCGCGTTGTTGACGGCCATCGGATGCACGGCTTCGGTCCACTCCTGCGTGAACCGGTGGGTCGAGCGCGCCGGCCAGTCTTCCGGGACCGTCACGACGGCGAGGTCGACCGCCTCGTTCTCGGTGATCTGCACGGCCCCGCGTGCGATCGCGTCGGTGCTCTCGCCGAGGTGCACGTCCTCGCGCTCCCACAACGCGCGGTGACGGTCGGGATGATCGAGGATCTCGGTGAAGCCGGGGAGCAGCTCCTGGTAGAGGAGTGCGGTGGTCTCTGTGTACGAGCCCTTCAGCCGAGTGGCTCCGAGCGGCGAATGCTCCGGGTCTTCATATTCGGCCAGCGCCATCGCGATGCGTGCGGCGTCGCGGTTCGTGAAGGTGCCGAAGTCGCCGGCGCGCGCCACATCGATGACGAGATCCTTGCGGGCGAGCGCGGCACCGGGATCGATCAACGCGTACGCGCTTGCCAACCCGTCCTGGTCGAAATGGTTGTTCGAGACCACATCGATGCCGTCGAACCAGTCGGGTCGTTCGAGCGCGTGGAACGCGATCTGGGCCGAGAGATCGTCGCGGACCTCCGGTGGGGTCGGGCTCCCCGGCCAGTGCGAGAGCGTGAGCCGCGTGCTCGCGGTCGCGGCGCCGTCGACCACGACGTTGGGGGTGTCTCCGAGGTCTTCGTACGCAACGAACCGCAGTGGCAGCACGCCCGAGACGTTACCGACGGAGCAGGTCGGCGATCGTGTCGATGAGCTCGTCGTAGGGGGTCGACTCGCCGGGGAGGTTCGTGACGTGCTCCCACATGCGGAATGGTTGCGCGAGATAGCGGTGCAGACGTTGAGCCCGCGCCGCGAGGTCGGGTTGCTGATACGAGTCCGGGTCGAGCAGCTCGAGTGTGGGATCGACGGCCCGGTACCGCTCGACGAGCGCGCGCGCCGATTCGGCGAGTTGGCGGTGCGTGTCGGTCGGATACGTGGCTGCGGAAGTAGTGAGAGGGTCGATCGCGGGCCACAGATGGCGCAGCGCGCGCGAGCGATCGAACGCGACCTGCGCATCGAACCCCTCGGGCCGCGCCGGTTGCGGCACCCCCGCGTCGTTGGTCGCCGGCTCGATGACAATGGTCGTGAGCACGCGAGGATCGTCGGCGAGCGCGGCGACCGCGAGAGTGACGTCGTGATGGTGGCCGGGCGCGGTCAAGACCATGACGACCTTCTCGCCCCTCGCGCGATCGAGCGCGAGCAGGCTCGTCTCGAAATCGGTACGCCGGTTCGCGGGGGAACGGCCGGCGGCCGTGAGGTGGAGCTTGGTCGCGAGCGGGAACCGCGCGTTCCAATGCCGCCCGCTCTCGGCGTCGTACGGTCCGGTTGCGAAGCCGATCTGCCAGAACTCATCCGGCGCGATCGCCGCAACCAGCTCGGTGAGGAGCGCGAACTGGCCGAGCTCCCACGCGGCCGGCCACCACTGCACGCTGCCGCTGCGGATCGGGGCGAGGAGATCGAGCGCGCGCACACCCGTCGCCAGGCTCGCGGCCGGCGGCGCCGGGCGCGACGCGATCCGGCGGGCGATCGACCAGTCGGCCGGAGTGCTCCCGCCGGCGTCGGGCCGTGCAGCGTCCGCGCCCGCGGCGAGCAGCAGGCGCACGACGTCGTGATGGCCTCGCTGCGCGGCGACCGCCAGCGGGGTCGCGCCCGCAAAGGCAGGGGCGTTCGGGTCGGCGTCCGCCGCGAGCAGCACGCTCACCATGTCCGGGTCGCCGACGAGCGCGGCCATCCACAGTGCGGTCTCACCACCGACGCAGCCACACGGCTCTCCGGGTTCGGCGCCCGCATCGAGGATCAGCGCGACCAGATCGAGGTCGCCGGTCTGCACCGCGCGCACGAGCGGGTGCGCGCCTTCGGCGTTCTGGAGGCCGAACGCCATCGCGTCGTCCTGCGACCACGCTTCGGTCGCACCGACGAGATCGGGGTTGCGGGCGAGCAGCTCGCGCGTCAGCGCGTGGTCGCGGAGTCGGATCGCGCGGAACAGTGCGACGGGATCGGACAACGCGCGGGCCGGCGGCGGTGCCGCCGCGAGCATGGCGACCGAGTTCGGAAGCACCTCCTTCAGGGTCTGGCGCGCCGAGAACGCGCGCTTCTTGGCCGCCGCGACGCTGATGCCGAGCACGTCGGCGACCCGTGAGTACGGGAGCCCCGCGAGGTAGTGCAGCGTGACGACCGATCGTTCGTGCCCGGGAAGGTGCTCGATCGCGTCGCGCAGGCGCTGCGTTTCGTCGTCGCTCACGACGACGTCCAACGGGTCGCGCTGGGGAGCCGCCGCGACGGGCAGCGCCGAGGCGACGCGCTCGCGCCGCAGCCGCCGATTGGCCGCCGATCGGACGACAGCGACGAACCAGGCGGGGAACGCCTGCGGGTCGACGAGGTCACCGAGGTGCTCGAACGCGGTCGTGAACGCTTCCTGCGCGATGTCGTCGGCCGCGGTGCGATCGCCCGACCACCCGACGGCGAGACCGGTGGCGACGTCGTGGAACTCGGTCACGAGCGCGGCCCACGCGTCGCGATCACCCGACTGCGCCCGGGTGACGAGATCCGCGACGGTCAATCCGGCATCCATCGACAACAGGAGCCTCCCGAGGGCCCGGCGGTTACCGGGAACTTCACCGAGATCGCGGTGGCGTCAGCTCTTCGTGGTGGTCACACCGCCGAAATCGATGAACCACGTTCCCTTGAACGAGCCGGTGCCCACGGAGGTCGGGTAGTACTCGAGTTGCGCGAACGTCACCTTCTTGCCGCCACACGAGAACTGGTTGGTCTGCGGCTTCCAGTCGACGGTGCAGTGCCGCGAGGCGATCGTCGGCTTGATCGCGACCAGGCGGCTGTCGCGCAGTGCGAGCCAGTACTGGCAGTTGCCGCCGAAGGCCACGAAGCTCGGAGAGGTCGTGGCCCGGGGCACGAGATCGGTGAGGCTGCCGGCGTTCACCTGCCCGCACGGGCCCGGCGCGCCACGCGAGAGGAAGAGGATCGTCCCGGCAATGAAGAAGCCGAGCAGCAGGATCCCCGTGGTGATGATCGCCAACAGCTTGATGTCGGCGGATCGCTGCTTCGATGTGGAGATGCTCGTGCTCATCGGTTTCGCGCTCCGCGACCCGTGCCTGGCTGCGCCCGCAAACCCCTCGCTAGGGTGTCCCGCGCCGACCGGGACACCGGCAGGTGCAAGGAGGAATCGTTGCTGCGACGCTACCGCGTCGTCATCGCCAAGCCCGGACTCGACGGACACGACCGTGGAGCGAAGGTGATCGCTCGTGCCCTGCGGGACGCGGGCTTCGAGGTCGTGTACACCGGGCTCTTCCAGACTCCCGGCCAGGTCGTCGAGGCCGTCATCCAGGAAGACGCCGACGCGCTCGGGCTCTCGGTCCTCTCCGGCGCGCACATGACCCTCATCCCGCGCGTCGTCGAGATGCTGCGCGATGCCGGCCTGAACGATGTCGTCGTGTTCGCCGGCGGCATCATCCCCGACCCCGACCGTGCCCCGCTCAGTGAGCTGGGCGTGGCGCAGGTCTTCACCCCGGGAGCCTCCCTCCAGGAGGTCACGGGCTGGCTCGAGCGTGCGCTCGACGAGCGCCAGGAGCAGACGAAGCCGTCGTAATCAGTGAGACGCAGGATCGTGACGCACACGCGTATGCGACCGTAAAGATGGAGAACACGTGGATCTCTTCGAATATCAGGGCAAGCAACTGTTCGCGCGCTACGGCATCCCGGTCTCGCCGGGCGGCGTGGCCGACACCGTCGAAGAAGCCGTCGCGGCCGCAGACGCCGCGGGCTATCCGGTGGTGGTGAAGGCACAGGTGCAGGTCGGCGGGCGCGGCAAGGCGGGTGGCGTCAAGCTCGCCGAGAACGTCGACGAGGTGCGGACGCACGCCGGCAACATCCTCGGCCTCGACATCAAGGGTCACGTCGTCGGCCGCATCTGGGTCGAGCACGCATCCGACATCGCGGCCGAGTACTACGCATCGTTCACGCTCGACCGCGCGGCCAAGAGCCATCTGGGGATGCTGTCGGCGCGCGGCGGCATCGAGATCGAGACCGTCGCCGAAGACGACCCCGACGCGATCGCGCGCATCCACATCGATCCGGTCGACGGGCTCGACGAGGCGACCGCGCGCAAGTGGGTCGCCGCGGCCAAGCTCGACCCGCAGGCGACCGAGGGCGCGGTCGACATCCTGCTGAAGCTCTACCGCGCGTACGAAGACGGCGACGCCGACCTCGTCGAGATCAACCCGTTGATCCTCACTCCCGACGGCAAGGTGCACGCGCTCGACGCCAAGGTGACGCTCGACGACAACGCCAAGTTCCGCCATCCCGAATGGGGCGAGCTCGAAGGCCTCGAGAAGCTCGACCCGCGCGAGCGCGAAGCGTCGGAGAAGGGCCTGCAGTACGTGGGCCTCGACGGCGACGTCGGCGTGATCGCCAACGGAGCCGGGCTCGCGATGGCGACGTGCGACATCGTCCACGAAGTCGGTGGGCGCCCCGCGAACTTTCTCGACATCGGCGGCGGCGCGAGCGCGCAGGTGATGGCGAACGCCCTCGGCGTGATCAACAACGACCCGAACGTGAAGTCGATCTTCATCAACATCTTCGGCGGGATCACCAAGGGCGAGGAAGTCGCCAACGGCATCGTGCAGGCGTTGGGCGAGGTCGAGATCTCGTCACCGATCGTGATCCGTCTCGACGGCACCAACGCCGAGATGGGCCGCGAGATCCTGAAGAGTCACGAGTCCGATCGGCTCGTCAGCAAGCCAACGATGATCGAGGCCGCGCGCGCTGCCGTCGAGTTCGCGAAGGGACGCAAGTGAGCATCCTCGTCAACGCGGAGACCAAGGTCCTCGTGCAGGGCCTCACCGGGAACCAGGGTCGGTTCTACGGACTGCGCAACCGCGACTACGGAACGTTGGTCGTCGCGGGTGTGCGCAAGGGCAAGGCCGGCACCGATGTCGAAGGCATTCCGGTGTTCGACACCGTGAAGGACGCGGTCGCCGAGACCGGCGCCACCGTCTCGATGCTCATCGTGCCTGCGCCCGGTTGCGCCGACGCGGTGAACGAGGCGGCCGAGGCCGGGCTCGAGCTGGTCGTGGTGCTCACCGAAGGCATCCCGATGCACGACGAGGCCCGCTTCTTCAACCGCGTCAAGCGCGACTTCCCGACCACGCGCATCCTCGGACCGAACTGCCCGGGCATCCTCACGCCGGGCGAGTGCAACATCGGCTTCATCCCGGCCGAGGTCGCGCGGGCCGGTGGTCCGGTCGGCATCGTCAGCCGTTCGGGCACGCTCACCTACCAGGCGCTGAACGAGCTGGCCGGGCTGAACATCGGCGTGACGACGTGTGTCGGTATCGGCGGCGACCCGGTGCCGGGCACGAGCTTCATCGACTGCCTCGAGATGTTTGAGGCGGATCCCGCGACGAAGGCCGTGATCATGTTCGGCGAGATCGGCGGCTCGGCCGAGGAGGAAGCCGCCGCGTTCATCGCGGCCAACATGACCAAGCCGGTCGTGAGCTACGTCGCCGGCGTGACCGCGCCCCCGGGCAAGAAGATGGGCCACGCGGGCGCGATCATCTCGGGCTCGAAGGGCACCGCGCAGGCGAAGATGACCGCGCTCGAAGCCGCAGGGGTGCGCGTCGCGACCAACCCGACCGCAGCCGGTGAGCTGATGGCCGAGGTCGTCGCGGCGCTGTAGCGCCTAGATCGCCGGGGGAGTACCGGCCGCGGGGGCCGGCTCCCGGCTGAGCATCACCGCGCCGACAACCAACCCGATCGACGCGATGAACATCAACCAGTATCCGATCCCGTAGGTCGCGCCGCCCTTGTTCACGAGGAGGTAGGCGAGCATCAGGAGCAGCGCCTGGGCGCCGCAGACCAGGTGGATCTGCATCCAGTCGAATCCGAGGACCCGCGCGGGCAGCTTCACGTCGGCAAACGTCGTGAGCCCCACTTGCAGGGCCATGACCAGGCCGAGCAGCGCGGGAAGGATGGCGAGGGGGAACAGCAGGAATCCACTGTTGCTCCACGCGGAGTACGACACGCTGCCGCCGCCGAGCCCCTTGGGGATCGCGATGCCGGCGGCGCGGTAGGCGTTCAGCTGCGCGCTGCTCAGGCCGGCGCCGCCCGACGAGTACTTGTAGAAGGCGAGGAACGACGCGATCAGCGCGACCGCACCGGCGGCGATGATGACGATCCCGGCCGGACTGGGCTTCTTGCCGTTCATGATGTCGTCCCTCGGTTCCGATGCGACAGGGTCATCCGATCGCCCCCGTGTTGCGCTCCTTCTGAAGCATCACGGCGCCGTAGACGAGCCCGGCGGCTGCGAGCAACTCGATGAACACTCCGCCACCGAGGCCCGGGTTGTTGGTGATCAGGAAGCACAACGCGAGGATCGCCGAGAAGAAGGCCAGCGCGAGGTGGAGCTGCTCCCATGTGAACGTTCCGATGCGCTCGGGGAGATGGACGCCGGCCAGTCGCGTCAGTGCGATCTCGCCGCCCATGATCACGCCGTAGAGCGGGAGGAGCGTCGCGACCGGGAAGAGGCCCGTGCTCCACGCGCTCGACGAACCACCTGAGTAGAAGCTGATGAACGATCCGACGAGCATCACCGCCCCTGCGATCATGATCGTGAGCTCGGCCGTCGTGGGCTTCTGCTTGTCCACGGTCCCCCTCCGTCACCTGGTGAGCAACCGCCATGAGAACACGGAAAACCACCTGAGACAAGGACCGCGGCTCTGTTTGCCCTGCTGAGGTCATGGATCTAGGGTCCGCTCGCGTGCGGGTCGGAGTCCTGGCCTCAGGAAGCGGAACCAACCTGCGCGCGATGTTCGACCGCGGTGTGCCCGTCGCGGTCGTCATCGCCGACCGGCAGTGCGCCGCGCTCGACGTGGCCCGGGCGGCCGGGATGAGCGCCGAACTGCTCGAGCGTGACGACTTCGGTCCGACCTTCGACCGGCTGGCGTACACGCACCGCGTGGTCGACGCGCTCGTCGCGGCCGGGGTCGAGCTGGTTGCGATGGCGGGGTTCGGGACGATCCTGGAGAAGCCGATCCACGACGCGTTTCCGAACCGCATCCTGAACACGCACCCGGCGCTGCTTCCGGCGTTCAAGGGCTGGCACGCGGTACCCGCCGCGCTCGCCGCGGGTGTGAAGATCACCGGCTGTACGGTCCACTACGCGACCTTGGAGGTCGACGACGGGCCGATTCTCGCCCAGGAGGCCGTGCCCGTTCTCGAGGGCGACACGGTCGAGACGTTGCACGAACGCATCAAGGAGGTCGAGCGCAGGTTGTACCCCGACGTGATCATGCAGGTAGTACGCGAGTTCGACGAACGGGGGAGCGAGTGAGGACGAAGGTCAAGCGCGCGCTCCTCTCGGTGTACGACAAGACCGGCCTCGAGCCCCTCGCACGCGTGCTGCACGACCTGGGTGTCGAGCTCGTGTCGTCGAGCAACACCGCGGCCGCCATCGTCGCGGCCGGGCTCCCCGTCACGCCGCTGTCGGACGTGACCGGCTTTCCGGAGATCCTCGGTCACCGCGTCGTCACGCTGCACCCGCGCGTGCACGGCGGGCTGCTCGCCGATCTCGGCAATCCCGAGCACCTCGATGATCTGAAGCAGCACGACATCGCGCCGTTCGAGCTCGTCGTGTCGAACCTCTACCCGTTTCGCGAACGGCCGGGCATCGAGACGATCGACATCGGTGGTCCCGCACTCACGCGCGCGTCGGCGAAGAACCACGAGTGGGTCACGATTGTCACCGCGATCGACCAGTACGACACGCTGATCGCGGAGTTGCAAGCCAACGACGGAACCGTTGGGGCCGATACCCGGCGCGCGTTTGCGATCCAGGCGTTCGCGCGCACCGCCGCGTACGACGCCGCCGTCGTCGAATGGATGCAGGGCGACGACGACGTCCTCCCGCAGCACCTCGTACTCGCGCTCGAGCGCGCCGACGAGCAGTTGCGGTACGGCGAGAACCCCCATCAGCAGGCGGCGCGTTACCGCGAGGTCGGCGCACCCGGGTTCTGGGACTCGGCCGTGAAACACGGCAACTTCGCGCTGTCGTATCTCAACTATTACGACGCCGAAGCCGCGTGGCGGCTCGTGCACGACCTCGGGAGCGAAGCGGCGTGCGCGATCGTCAAGCACGCGAATCCGTGCGGTGTCGGTGTCGCGGGCTCCCTGTCCGAGGCGTACCGGCTGGCGCTCGAGTGCGACGACAAGTCGGCGTTCGGCGGCATCGTCGCGTTCAACCGGGTTGTCGATCAGGCGACGGTCGACGAGATGATCCCGGCACCGCAGGCCGATGTCGTCATCGCGCCCGGCTACGCGCCGGGTGTCGTCGACTCGCTCCTTGCGAAGCGGAAGCGCACCCGCGTGCTCGAAGCGCAACCACCCGAGCGGCCGCGCCGGAACTTCCGCCAGAGCTCCGGCGGCTTCCTCGTGCAGGTACCCGACCACTTCGCTGCCGCGCGTGACACGTGGCGCGTCGTGACGCGCGTTGCGCCGACGGCCGATCAGTGGCGCGACCTCGAGCTCGCGTGGCGTATCTGCGCGTACGTGAAGTCGAACTCGGTCGTGCTCGTCGCCGACGGACAGGCGGTCGGCATCGGTGCCGGCCAGCAGAGCCGCGTCGATGCCGGCGAGATCGCGGCGCGCAAGGCGTCCGGGCGGGCCAAAGGCGGCGCGTCAGCCACTGACGGCTTCTATCCGTTTCCCGATGGCGTCGAGGCTGCGGTGGCGGCAGGAGTTGCCGCCGTCGCGCAGCCGGGTGGCGGTATGAACGACGACGCGGTGATCGAGGTTGCCGACAAGATGGGAATCGCGATGGTGTTCACCGGCGAACGGCACTTCCTGCATTGAGCGCGATCCTCATGCCCGGTGCCCCCGTCGCGGAGGCCACGTTCGCCGATCTCGGTCCGCGCATCGCGGCGTTGATCGATGGCGGGCACCGTCCCGGCCTGGCGACGATCCTCGTCGGCGACGACGGCGCGAGCTCCGGGTACATCCGGATGAAGCAGGAGAAGGCCGAGGAAGTCGGCTTCACCGCGCCGCACGTGCATTTGCCCGACGATGCGTCGCAGCTCGATCTCGTCGCCGCGATCCGGCGCTTCAACGACGACCCGAGTGTCGACGCGATGCTCGTGCAGCATCCGACACCGCCGCAGATCGACTACGAGGCCGCGCTCGCCGAGATCGACCCCGACAAGGATGTCGACGGGATGCACCCGATGAACCTCGGCCGGCTCGCGCTGGGAGTCCCGGGCCCGGTTCCGTGCACGCCGGCGGGGATCGAGGCACTCCTCGCGCACTACGAGATCCCGGTCTCCGGTCGCGAGGTCGTCATCCTCGGGCGCGGGTTCACGCTCGGGCGTCCCCTCTCGCTCCTCTTGTCGCAGAAGCGTCCGACCGCCAACGCCGCGGTGACGGTCGTCCACACCGGCGTTGCCGACTGGCCGCGCTACACGCAACGGGCCGAGATCGTGATCGCGGCCGCGGGTGTGCCCGGCATCCTGCAGCCGGAGCACATCCGGCCGGGGTCGGTCGTGGTCGGTGGCGGCGTGCGCTACGAAGGCCGGCGCCTGCTTCCCGACGTCGACGAGGCGTGCGAGGAGGTCGCCGGCTGGATCACGCCGCGTATCGGCGGCGTCGGTCCGACGACGATCGCGATGTTGTTCCGGAACGCCGTCGAAGCTGCCGAACGCGTTGTGAGGAGAAACCCGTGACGGTTCCCGTCGGACCGGCTCCGGGTGTCTGCATGCTGTGCGGCGCGCCCCTCGCGAGCGTCGGCAGGTGCGCCGCGTGCGGGCTCGCGCAGGAGGGTGGACCCGGCCGCCACGACCCGTTCACCCTGCCCGTCCGGTTCGCGCTGGGCGCCGTGCTCGTCGCCATCTACGCCGTGACCCTGTTCGTCGTCCTGCTGGCGCGGTAGGCGCCGGACCGCAGCCGGCCTGGTCATTTCGCTCCCGAGCCCGCACGTACGGCACCATGACTGGCGCCGAAGACCCGGTGGGAGACGTCTTGTGCTGCTCGCCGAACTGACCGTCCGCCACACCCGGAAACACATGCCGACCCGTCGGGTCGCGCTCGATCACGCCTACCTCCCGATGACCGGCGCCGGCCACGGAGGCCTGCTGCTGTCGGCGATCGTCGCCGAGAACATCGACGCACTCGACGAGGAGCAGGCGGAGCTCCTGCCCAAGCTCCTCGACGACGCGCGGCGCGGTCTGAGCGTGCCGCGCATCGCGCTGCGCTACCGCCTGCAGACCGACGTCCACGGACTCGACCGTTCGCGCCACCGCGTGCTCGGTGAGGACGGTCGGGTGGTGGTGGAGCTCGACGTGCACGGCGCGCCGGTGCCGCAGGTGCTCGGATCCGTTCTCGCGGTCGCGACGATGGGCCCGACGGCTCGCGAGGCGGCGATCCGTGCGATCACGATTGCGGTCATGCGGCGTTCCCGCCTCCCCGCCGGAGTCCTGCTGCGCCGGCTCGAGTACGGCATGCCGCAGGAGGCACCGCCGCTGCCCGGCACGCACTGGAAGCGGGGGCGGCCGGCCGAGGAGTTCCTGTGGGCCGGCGTTCCTGCGGAGCGCCGCTGGGCGATGGAGGTGCTCGGTCTGCGGGGCGACATGACCCTCGAACGCGACGACATCAGCCGTCGGTTCCGCCGGCTGCTGCGCGACGCGCATCCCGACCACGGAGGAGCCCGGGCCGAGGCCGCGGAGCGCATCGCCGAGCTCACCGAAGCGCGCGACCTCTTGCTGGGCTTCGCCGCTTCGGCGGTTCCCGCGGCCGGCGATTAGCTTCGCCACCCGGACATACCGAGTACGACCAGAGAACGAGGAGTCACCGTGAAAGCACCCGTTCGTGTCGCGGTCACCGGTGCGGCCGGTCAGATTGGGTACAGCCTGCTCTTCCGCATCGCGAGCGGCGCGATGCTCGGAGCGGATCAGCCGGTCATCCTCCACCTGCTCGAGATCCCGCCCGCGCTCGGCGCGCTGCGCGGCGTCGTGATGGAGCTCGACGACTGCGCCTTCCCGCTGCTGGCCGGCGTCGTCGAGACCGACGATGCACACCGCGCGTTCGACGGCGTCAACATGGCCCTCCTCGTCGGCTCCCGGCCCCGCACGAAGGGCATGGAGCGCAAGGAGTTGCTCGACGCGAACGGCGCGATCTTCACGGTGCAGGGCAAGGCCCTCGCGGCCGGCGCGGCGAGCGACGTGCGCGTGCTCGTCGTCGGGAACCCGGCCAACACGAACTGCCTCATTGCGATGAACAACGCGCCGACGATCGGTCGCGACCGCTTCACCGCGATGATGCGGCTCGACCACAACCGCGCCAAGGCTCAGCTCGCGGCGAAGGCGGGTTCGCCCGTCGCCGACGTGACCCATATGACGATCTGGGGCAACCACTCCGCGACGCAGTACCCCGACGTCACCCACGCGCTCGTCGGCGGCCGCGCCGCAACCGAAGTGATCGGCGACCAGGAGTGGATCGAATCCACGTTCATCCCCACGGTGCAGCAGCGCGGTGCAGCGGTCATCGAAGCCCGCGGCCTGTCGTCAGCGGCCTCGGCTGCGAACGCGGCGATCGACCACGTGCGCGACTGGATGTTGGGTACGCCGGCGGGCGACTGGGTGAGCATGGGCGTGTGCTCCGACGGCTCCTACGGCGTTGCCGAGGGGCTCATCTCCGGGTTTCCCGTGACGACGAAGGCCGGCGGCGAGTACACGGTCGTCGGCGACCTCGAGATCGACGCCTTCTCGCGGAGCCGTATCGACGCGTCGGTCGGCGAGCTCGCCGAGGAGCGCGACACCGTGGGAGAGCTCGGCCTGCTCGGTTAGTCCCCGCTCGTACAATGCAGGAATGGCGGTCGTTCCCGAGGCGGTGACTCCCGGCCCCGGAGTCGACATCACGGCACTCCACACCACGGCGTGCCCGCTCGACTGTCCCGATACCTGCTCGCTCTCGGTCACGGTCGAGGCCGGCATGATCGTCGGGGTCGACGCGGGTCCGGGGAACCCGCTGACGGACGGCTTCATCTGTCAGAAGGTGAAGCACCACGCCCGCCGGGTCTACGCGCCCGAGCGGGTGCTCACGCCGCTCGTGCGCACCGGACCGAAGGGCGTGGGCGAGTTTCGCGCCGCGTCGTGGGACGAGGCGCTCGATCGCATCGCGGAACGACTCCGCGACGCCGAAGCGCGCTTCGGCGCGGAGTCGGTGGTTCCCTACGTCTACAACTCGTCGGCCCCCGCGATGCAGAGCCTCGTGATCAACCGGTTCTTCCGTCGGTTCGGCGCGTCGTTCGTCGACGACACGATCTGCGCCGCGACCCACGGCAAGGCGTGGTCGGAGATGTTCGGCGACATGCTGTCGGCCGATCCGCGCGACGTCGTGCACGCGCGCCTCATCGTCGTGTGGGGCGCGAACCCCACGATCTCCAATGTGCACTTCCCGCCGCTCGTCAACGAGGCGCGTCGGGCGGGCGCGCGCGTGATCGTCGTCGATCCGCGCCGGACCGCGATGGCGCGACGCGCCGACCGCCACCTTGCGCCCGTTCCCGGTACCGACGTGGTCCTCGCGCTCGCGATGGCCGCGCACCTCGATCGCGCCGGTCTCGTCGACCGCGCGTTTCTCGATGAGCACACGCAGGGCGCCGATGAGTTCCTCGCCGCGGCGCGGCAGTGGTCGCCGGAGGCCGCCGAGCCGATCTGCGGCGTAGCCGCGGCCGACATCATCGACACCGCCGAGGAGCTTGGCGCGTCGCGACCCGCGTACTTCCGGATCGGCTGGGGGCTGGAACGCAGCCGCAACGGCGGGTCGGCGTGCGTCGCCGCGTTTGCGCTCCCGGTGCTCACGGGTCAGTTCGGTGTCGTCGGATCGGGGATCTTCGCGAGCTTGAGCGACGCGACACCACTGACGATCGGGCCGCGCGACGCGGCGGAGCGGCACACGCCGAGTCCCCGCCACATCAATATGAACCGGCTCGGCGCCATGCTGTGTGACCGCGAGCTCGATCCTCCGATCGCGGTGCTGTTCGTCCAGGGTGCGAACCCCGCGGCATCGAATCCCAATCAGCTCGCAGTGCATGCAGGCCTCGCGCGCGACGACATCTTCACGGTCGTGCACGACCAGGTGCTCACCGACACCGCGCGCTTCGCCGACGTCGTGCTGCCGGCGACGACCCACTTCGAGGCGCGCGACGTCGCGGCGTCGTACGGCGCGTACGTGCTCCAGGAGACGCCGGCCGTGATCGACCGGGTCGCCGAGAGCCGCACCAACAACGAGCTCGGCTCCGCGTTCGCAGCCCGGTTCGGTTACCCGGCCGATCGTTTCGATGCCGATCCCACGGTCGTGCTCGCCAATGCGGTCACCGACGGCAACGGCGCGTCGGGCGCCCGCCCGCTGCGCGACGCGGGCCAGACCGTGCAGTTCCGCGACACCTTCCCGACGTTCAAATCGCAGCGCGCCCGTCTCTCGGGACTCTCCGAGATCGGCGTGCCGACGTATCAACCGCTCGACGATCCGTATCCGCTCGCGCTGCTCTCGCCCGCGTCGCCGAAGACGATCAACACGATGTTCGGCGAGTTCGACGGGCCCGAGGCCGTGGTACGGGTCAATCCCGACGACGCCGCGGCCCGCGGGGTGGACGACGGAGCCACGGTGCGCGTGTTCAACGCCGCGGGTGAGCTCGAGCTGCCCTTGCGCATCGACCGCGATCTCCGGCCGGGCGTGGTCACGATCCCGAAAGGGCTGTGGTGCCGCGCCCTGCCGTGCGGGCTCACCGCGAACGCGCTCGTGCCCGACACCCTCTCCGATCTCGCCGGCGGCGCCACCTTCAACGACGCGCGCGTTGAGATTGAACGGAGCAGGTGAGCGGTCAGCGCACCGCCGCAGTGAGCGCCGGGCCGCGGGGAGCGAGCATGCGACCATGTTGGTGGGCGCAGGAGTCGCCGGTCGGTGAGCTCGGCGTGGTCTCCGGCAACGAGGGCGTGCACCGGATCTGGTTCGAGAGCGACGCAGTCGATACGGCGGAGCTCATCGGCGACGCGCGCGAGCGTCGCGACCGTGCGGTCGCGCGGCAGCTCGACGAGTGGTTCGCGGGAACGCGCCAGGCGTTCACACTCGCGGTCGCGTGGCCGGCCGACCTGTCACCGTTCGGCCGCACAGTGCTCGAGACCCTCGTGGCGCGGGTGCCCTGGGGTGAGACCGTCTCCTACGGCGAGCTGGCCGAGCTCGCGGGGCGGCCGCGCGCGGCGCGGGCGGTCGGCAGCATCATGGCCGGTGTCACCGTGCCGTTCATCGTTCCCTGCCACCGTGTCATCGCGGCGGGCGGTCGGATCGGCGGCTACGGCGGCGGACACCACTCGATCGCGTTGAAGCGGTGGCTGCTCGAACGCGAGGGTGTGAAGCTCCGCGGATACCCGCAGTCGCGAGAGGTTGCGATACCGTCGAATCCATGAACGACTACCGGATCGAGCACGATTCGATGGGTGAAGTTCGCGTGCCCGTCGACGCCCGTTGGGCCGCCCAGACGCAGCGCGCCGTCGAGAACTTCCCGATCTCCGGCCTGCGCATCGAACGGCGCCTGATCCGCGCGCTGGCGCTGGTGAAGGGTGAGGCCGCGCGCGTGAACGTGCGGCTCAAGGAAGTGCCGAGTGTCACGAAGCCGATCGGCGACGCCATCGCCGCGGCCGCCGACGAGGTCGCCGACGGGACGTGGGACGACCACTTTCCCATCGACGTGTACCAGACCGGTTCGGGGACGTCGTCGAACATGAACGCGAACGAAGTGATCGCGTCGATCGCGAGTGAACGGCTCGGTGAGCCGGTGCACCCCAACGACCACGTCAACGCGTCACAGTCGTCGAACGACGTGTTCCCTTCCGCGATCCACATCGCGGCGACGGAGGCCGTCGTCGTCGATCTCGTGCCCGCGATCCGGCATCTCGCCCGTTCGCTGCGGCGCAAGCAACGCGAGTTCAAGAGCGTGGTCAAGTCGGGGCGAACGCACCTCATGGACGCGACGCCCGTGACGCTCGGTCAGGAGTTCGGCGGGTACGCCGCGCAGGTCGAAGACGCGATCGCGCGGCTCGAAGGCACGCTGCCGCGCGTGGGTGAGCTTCCGCTGGGCGGCACCGCCGTCGGCACCGGGATCAACGCGCCGAAGACCTTCGCCCGCTCGGTGATCAAGGGCCTCGCGGCTCGAACCGACCTGCCGCTCACCGAGGCGCGCGATCACTTCGCGGCGCAGGGCGCGCGCGACGCGTTGGTCGAGCTCTCGGGAAGCCTGCGCACCTACGCGGTCTCCCTCGTGAAGATCGCCAACGACATCCGCTGGATGGGCAGTGGCCCGCGCACCGGGCTCGCCGAGATCTTCATCCCCGATCTGCAGCCGGGATCGTCGATCATGCCGGGCAAGGTGAACCCGGTGATGGCCGAAGCCGTGACCCAGGTCGCGGCCCAGGTGTTCGGGAACGACGCCGCCATCGCGTTCGGCGCGTCGCAGGGCAACTTCGAGCTCAACGTCTACATGCCGATGATGGCGCGGAACCTGCTCGAATCGCTGCGCCTCTTGAGCAACGTCTCCCGTGTGTTCGCCGACAAGTGCGTCGACGGCATCGAGGCCAACGTCGCGCGGTGCAAGGAGTACGCGGAGGCTTCGCCCTCGATCGGCACGTCGCTCAACCCGTACATCGGGTATGAAGCCGCGGGCAAGGTGATCAAGGAGTCGGTGCGCACGGGGAAGTCGATCCGCCAGATCGTGCTCGCCAAGAAGCTCATGACCGCCGACGAGCTCGACCGCGCGCTCGACGTCGAGGCCATGACCCGGGGCGGGATCATCCATTAGCGCTCACGGCAGCCGGCGCGCGGTCATTGCCGCGTTTCTCGCCAACCTCGGGATCGCCTTCGCCAAGCTGGTCGGTTTCCTGCTGACCCACTCGGCCGCGATGCTCGCGGAGTCGATCCACTCCGCGGCCGACACCGGCAACCAGGCGTTGTTGCTGCTCGGCGCGCGCCGCAGCGAACGACCGGCCGATGCCGAGCACCCGTTCGGCTACGGCCACGCGCGCTACTTCTGGGCCTTTGTCGTCGCGGTCGTGCTCTTCTCGCTCGGCGGACTGTTCGCGATCTTCGAAGGGGTCGAGAAGCTCAGGAGCCCGCACACGATCGATTCGCCGGAGTGGGCGTTCGGGGTGCTCGGCCTGAGCATCGTGCTCGAGTCGCTCTCGTTCCGCACCGGTCTGCGTGAGGCGCGCCCGTTGCGCGGGAAGCGCACGTGGTGGCAGTTCATCCGGGACACGAAGAACCCGGAGCTCCCGGTGGTGCTGCTCGAAGACCTCGGCGCGCTCGTCGGCCTCGTGTTCGCGCTCGCGGGCGTGACCCTGGCCGAGGTGTTCGATCAGCCGCGGTTCGACGCGGTCGGCAGCCTCGCGATCGGCGTGCTGCTGGTCGGCGTCGCGATCGTGCTCGCGATCGAGATGGCGAGCCTCCTGATCGGGGAGGCGGTGTCGCCCGAAGACCTCGCGACGATCACGAACGCGTTGACGTCGGCGCCGTCGGTACGGACGTTGATCCATATGCGCACGCAGCACCTCGGCCCCGACGATGTGCTCGTCGCGGCGAAGCTCGAGTTCGACCCGTCACTCTCGTTCGCGGCGCTGGCGGCGGCGATCGACACGGCCGAGGCCGAGCTGCGCGCGGTCTATCCCGAGGCGCGGCTGGTGTTCATCGAACCCGATCTCTACCGAGAGGCTCCGTCGGCGGAGTCATAGCGCTCGGCCCCGTCCGGAGGCGCGTCACGGTGTGTGTCGAGCCAGTCGGCGATCACCGAGACGAACCGCTCGGGCTGCTCGATCATCGGGACGTGGCCGCAGTCTCCGAAGATCTCGAGCGCCCAATCGGGGCGGCGCCGGATCGTCGCGAGCGCCAACGAAACCGGTACGAGTCGATCGCGGTCGCCGTGGATCACCAGGGTCGGTGCACCGATGGCGCGGATGTCGGCCGCCATGGTCCGCGTCGTGTAGCGCACGAGCGACAGGATCGCATCGTGGTACGCACGCGCCGAGTCGTTGCCCTCCACCCGGTACGCCGTGAGCTCGATCATGTGCTTGCGCAGCGTTGCGTCGACCCGCGACGGATGCGCGCACACGATGCGGAGGCTGCCGTCGACCGTGCCGGCCGGCCCGAGCTGGCGCATGCGGTACCGCACGAGGTTGGGTCCGACGATCGGAATCGCAGCCGCGGCAAGCCCGCGGAGGTGCGTGATCCCGTCGATCGACTCCCGGATCCCCGGGGGCCGGATCGGCCGCGGCAACGCGGGATCGACGAGCACGAGCGCACGCACGAGCTCGGGATGACGCGCCGCGAGCCCGACGCCGAGCGCGCCACCCATGGAGTTGCCGACGATCACCGACGGACCGATGCCGGTGACGAGCTCGGCCAGGAGGTCACCGTTGGCGCCGAGCGTCGCGCGTCGCGATCCGAGCCGGGTGCGCCCGAAGCCGGCGAGATCGAACGCGACGACACGCGTCGCGAGCCGTTGCGCGAGCGCCGCACCGACGAGCTCCCAGTTCACCGTGCTGCCGCCGAGACCGTGCACGAGCACAACTGGCTCCGCCGCGGAGTCCGTGCCCCATTCGACGGTGTGCACGAGGTGACCCGCGGCGGAGTGCCAGGTCTCGTTCATCGCGTGCGTGTCATCGGGCATGCGCGTTCCGTTCGAGTCCGAGGGTGAGCAGGAGGTCTTCGTGCCACTGCATCCAGACGGTGTGGTACGAGTCGATCCGTGGCGACGTGAACCATTCGTGCTCGCCCTCCTCCACGCGCGTGCGCGCCGCGCGCAAACGCGAGCGGTAGGGAGCGAGGCGGCTGACCGCCTTCCCCGCGTGACGCGTGACCGCGCTCGCCCGTTCGTCGAGCGCGATCAAACGGTCGATGACCGCCCAGTCGTACGCCGCGTCGGCGTGGTCGTTGGCGACGCCGCCCCGCTTGACCTGCCAGTCGGAGCAGAGCTGCAACAGCTCGCTGTTGAGCACCAGGAAGCGATCGAACGCGCGGCGCACGTGTTCTTCGGTCTCGCTGCCGGGCTCACAGCGGGCCCACCGGCTGTGAGCGTTGCGGCCTTCGGGGGTGATGAGCAGCTTGGTGGTCCGGAGCGTCGCGAAGCCCGACTCGATGATGACCGCGACCCGGTCGACGTCGGGGTTCTCGATGAACCCGCGCAGACGGATCTCGTGCACGATCTCCCAATCGGCGTCGGTCAAGGTCGCCTCCACGCGCCTGATGGTACGCGGCGTAGGCTCCCCAATCCGTGAGCGAGCAGATCGGTACCGGAACCCGCGTGTTCGAAGCCCCGCCGGTGCGCGGGCATTGGCGGCGGCTGTCGAGCCCCGACGACGTCATCGCGCTGCTCGACGACTCGGCCGAGGGCGTGATCGCGTGCGTGGCCGACGCCGGCGCGACCTTCCTCGCCCCCATCTTCGATGACCTCACCGCGGTGGTGTGCCTCTCGGGAACGACGATGAGCCATATCGGCATCGTGAGTCGCGAGTACCGCGTGCCGTGCCTGATGGGCGTCGCGCTCGCGTTCGATCCCGACGACGACGCGGTCGTCGAGGTCGACTGCACGGTCGATCCCGGCGTCGTGCGGATGCCGTGACCCCGTGACCCTCCCGACGCCCGCGGGCTGGGACAAAGACTCGGTCAACGCGATGTTGCGCTATCACGGCGAGATCGCGCACGGGCTCACGGTGCAGCGCACGGCACTCGAGTCCGCGTTGATCCCGGTGACGGCGTACATCCTGATCTCGGGCGTCGAGTGCTATCGCCGGCATCCGGAGCTCATGACCGAGATCGCCGCGGCGACCGCGCCCGAGGAGCTCGGCGCGCGGGGGCGGCAGCTCGGCAACCAGATCGACACCGTTCATCTCTGGTCGATCGCGAACATCTACCTCGTGGGTCGATCGGTGCTCGCGGGCGGTGGCCTGCTCGACTTCGACGCCGATCTCGCGCGCACGGCCACCGTGTTCGATTTCTGGAAGCGCGCGGCGGCGGCGTTTCGCGCCGACGGAACGCTGCAGGCGGCCGACGCCGCTGGTCGCGTCACGCCGTATTCGGAGTATGTCGATGAGCTCGTCGCGGGGTGCGCTCCCGTGCGCGACGACGAGCAGCGAGGCCGGCTCTCGCGCCTGAACGCGCTGCTCACGTCGTATCTCTTCCTGCTCTACTTCGACACGCGTGCGGGCTATCAGGACACCGGTCCGTACCCGCTGCCCGACGGGCGCGTCCTGTTGCTCCGCTCGTTCAACCGGTTCGGACCGTCCGACTTCACCTGGAGCCATGCGGTGGCGTCGGAGCTTCCGTACTCGACGGTCCTCGCGGCGTTCGTGCTCGAAGGCGTCGACTTCCACGTCACCGACTTCGGCACGTCCGTCACCCAACCGGCTGACTACCTCGATCGGCTCGTCGCGTTCGGCTTGTTCGATCCCACCAGTGGGCGCCCGGTGCCGATCGCCGAACCCGACGCGCTCGCGCTCGGCGACGCGGTGAAGCGCGCGCAACGTCTCCTCTACCGGCAGATCGCGGGCATGAGCCGTCACGAGAAGCTCGACGCCGGCGCGTACGTCTACTTCTCGTTTCTGCGGCCCTTCGCGGAGGCCGCGGGCGTCGCCGACCAGCTCGACTGGACGGTCCCGCGCGACAGCGTCGATCTCTACCCGCTGCTCGAGTTGTTCGAGTCGACGCCGGAGATCACGAGCGACGCGTCGGTCTACTACCCGCCGATCCCGTGACCGATCCGGGTCGCGACGAGGCCTGGGGGTTCGAATGGGGCACGGCCGACGGCAACGGCGGCTTCGTCCGGCTCGCGTTGCATCGTGCGGAACGGGTTGCGTGGTACTGGGCGTACCTGTTGCGGCCGGGTACGGGGCCCGTGGTCGTGCGCGACCACGAAGTCACGTTGCCGCGCGGACGGGCGCTTGAGATCCGCGCCGACTCGCTGTGGTCGGAGCTCGTCTGCGAGACGCGGGGTGAGCACTGGAGTATCGGACTCGAGGCTTTCGGCGTGGCGCTCGACCCGTCGAACGAGTCGTTGCGCGATGAGATCGGCGAACGCGTCGCGCTCGGATTCGACTTCGAATGGGAGCTCACCGGCGAACCGTTCGTGTCTGATCTCGGCGGCGTGATCCGCGAGGAGCAGCCGGGCGTCGCGCGCGGCGAGGTGCTGCTCGGCCGCGACCGCATACCGCTCGAGACCGTCGCTCGCTTCGAACACGCCACCGGACCCTTCGACGCGCTCGCCGGACACACCCGGTCGACGATCGCGTGGGACGACGGATCGTGGGAGTCGAGCCACACTTCGGGTGGGGGTGGTGCGGGCGCCCGGTGGGTCGGCGGGGTGGTGCAGGAGCTCCACGACGGAGACGTGCCCGTCGCGTTCGCCGTGACCTCCACCGCCGTGATCCGGTATTCCGAGCTCCGTCTGCTGCGGGGACTCGGGCCGGTGACGACCGGTGAGCGGCGAGGCATCGGCTGGATGGAGTCGATTTCGCAGCCGCGTGCGAAGATCACGTGATGGACTTCGAACCTCGCCAGAGCGCGCTCATCCTGGCGCGCAGCCGTGCCGTTGTCGGGATGATCCTCGTGTTCCTTCCAGGCCTCGCGGCGTGGCTGTGGTTCGGTGAGAGCTCGCCCCGCACGCGCGCGCTGCTCCGGATGGTCGGCGTGCGCGATCTCGTGCTCGGCGTCGGCGCGTTGACCTCGGTGAAGGAGCGAACGCAGGACGCGGAGTGGGTCGGCATGGGCGCGGTCGCCGACGCCGTCGACGGCATCGTCACGTTGACCGTCCCCGGACTGCCACTGCGCGGACGCCTGGTCGGCCCGGCCGCGCTCGGCTCCGCGCTCGTCGGCATCAAGATCGCCCGCGACCTCGCCGACGCCCGCGAAGCCGCCGCCGCCAACGACTAACGCGTCAGCGCGAAATCCTCGCGATCGGTCGTTCGTTGGACATCCAATGCCCCCTGGCGGCACCCACGGTCCATCAAAGGGCCGTGAACCGATGCAACCGAGGGGAAATGGCAGCGGGAACCGTGCGTTAGTCGAAGGCCGGGAGGACGTGCTTGCCGAGGAGCTCGATCGATTCCATGACTTTGTCGTGCGGGATCTTGTAGGGGTTCACCAGGCAGAGCAGGAGGTCGCAGCCGATCGCCTCGTAGCGCTTGGCCGCGGCGATGCACTGGTCGGGATCGCCGACGACGGCGGAGCCCGAATCACGCAGGAACGGGAACGTGATGTGCTCGAAGAGGCCGTCGCGCTCCATCTGCAGCGGCGCGGCCGCGTACTGGTACGTGCCGAGGTCGGTGCCCTCGAGCAGCTCCGCGACCGAACCAATGAGCGCGGCGCCGTGCTTCACGTACCAGACGAACGATTCGGCCGCGTCTTCGGCGGCCTGCTCGTTGGTGGGCGCGCAGTGCACCATCGTGAACGTCGCGGCCTGGTCGTTCACGAACTTCCCCACGGGTGTCGCGCACTGCGCGAGCCCGGCGCGGTACAACGCGAGCCGCTCACCGAGCTCTTCGGGCGGCACGCCGACGGTGAACGAGCAGAGACCGATGCCGTGCTTGCCGATCTCGGTGTGCCCGTCGGGGCTGCTCGTCGCACCCCAGATCGGCGGATGCGGCCGCTGCAACGGCTTCGGCTGCACGCGCCGGGGCGCGCCCATCTGCCAGTACTTCCCGTCGGCTTGGTAGTACTCCTCTGTCCACGCGCCGACGATGTGATGCAGTGCCTCGCTCCACATCGCGCGCGTCTCGTGCGGGCTGACGTTGAAGCCCTCGAGCTCGGCGCGCGTCGACGAACGTCCCGTGCCGAACTCGACGCGCCCGTCGGAGATGAGGTCGAGCACCGCAACCGACTCCGCGGTACGGATCGGGTGGTTGTACGGCTTCGGGAGGAGCCGCACGCCGTAACCGAGGCGAATGTTCTCGGTGCGCGCGGCGATCGCGCCGTAGAGGATCTCCGGGTTGGAGCAGTGCGAGTACTCCTCGAGGAAGTGGTGCTCGACCGTCCACATGCTGTGGAAGCCGAGGCGGTCGCCGAGGATGGCCTGCTCGAGCGTGTTCTTGTACGCGCGGTGCTCGCTCTCCGGGTCCCACGGTCGGGCGACGGGGATCTCGTAGAAGAGCGCGAACTTCATACCCATCTCGCACGGCTCCTTGGGGCTGCGGGCGGAACTGCCGGGGCATCTTCGTGCTACAGGTCGATGCTCGACAACTCCGGGATCCAGTGGCCGGCGCGGGCAGAAGCTTCGCGCCAGCGATCGCGATTGAGGCTCCGCTGCGGCTCGACCCGCGTCCGGGGCCGCCAGGTGTCGGCCAACGCGTCGATGGCGCCGAAGCCTCCGAGGCCGACGAGGGCAAGGAGCCCGGTTCCGCGCGTCGTCGCGTCGCGCACCGGCGAGATCTCGACCGTACGACCGGACGCGTCGGCGAGCGCCTGGACGAACGTGGGGTTGTCGCTCATGCCGCCGTCGATGCGCAGCACCGCGATCGACGCGGCCGTGTCGCGTTCGGCGGCTTCCACGAGGTCGGCGCCGCGGTGCGCGATGCCTTCGAGCACCGCGCGCACGACCTCGGCGCGTCCGCTTCCGCGCGTGAGTCCGAAGAAGGCGCTACGGGCTCCGTAGTCCCACTGGGGAGTACCGAGTCCGAGCGGCGCGGGCACGAACCACACGCCCCCCGAATCCGCGCACGACGCCGCGACTTCGTGGGTCTCTTCGGCGCTCGCGACGAGCCCGAGATCGTCGCGCAGCCACTGGATGTTCGTGCCGGCTGCGAGCATCACCGCTTCCGCACCCCACGTCGTGTGCCCGGCGACGCGCCACGCGACGATCGGAAACGTGCCCGACGGCGCACGACGCTCGAAGTCGGGCGGCCGGTCGCCGAGGTTGACGTCGAGCATCCCGCCGGTGCCGAACGTGATCTTGGCGTCGCCGGCGCGGACACACGCCTGGCCCGCGAGCGACGCCTGTTGGTCTCCGACGATCGCGGCGAACGGCGGCGCGCCTGGCAGCGTGCTCGCGGCGCCGGTGATGCCGGCCGAGTCGACGATGGTCGGAAACGCGACCCGTCCGACTCCGAGCGTGGCGATGATCGACTCGTCCCATGTGGCGATGCCGCGCGCGGCGAGCCCGGTCACTCCGGCGTTGCCGGGATCGGTGACGAACACCTCGCCGCCCGAGAGCTTCCATGCGACCCAGGTGTCGACCGTGCCGAAGCAGAGGTCGCGCGCGCCGGCGCTGTCGTACTGCTCGACGAGCCACTGCAGCTTGGTCGCCGACTGGTTCGGCGCGAGCTGCAGCCCCTGCCCGCGCAGGGCGAGGCACTGACCGATCGTGCGCAGGTCCTGCCATCCGAGCGCGGGCCCGACGGCTTCACCGGTCGACCGGTCCCAGACCACCGTCGACGCGCGCTGGTTGCAGATACCGACGCCGTCGACAGGCCCGGCCGCGGCGATCGCGGTCTCGGCCAAGGTGTGCGCGCAGGCGGCCAGTGCCTCGGCGTCGAACTCGACGAGGCCGTCGGCGGGTGAATCGGGCAGCAGCTCGCGGGCCACCTCGAACGCGACGCTCGAGTCGTCGCGCAGTACCGACGCGCGCACGCTGCTCGTCCCGATGTCGAGAACGAGAACCCTCATCGGGCACACGGTCGCGCCGCGGTGCTCACGGCCATGCGGGGCCGCCCCACGGGTCGGGGAGGCCGAGCTTGCCGGGGTTGAGGATGCCCTTCGGGTCGAGCGACTGCTTCACCGCCGCGAGCACGTCGAACGCGTCGCCGAGCGCCTCGCGGACGAACCGCGCCCGGTTGAGCCCGATGCCGTGGTGGTGGCTGAGCGCGCCGCCCTCGGCGAGCACGGCGCGCGTCCCGGCATCCCAGATCGCGCGGTACAGATCGTCGACCGAACTCTCGCCGGGGTTGCCCGCGAACGTGAAGTAGAGGCACGCGCCGTCGAGGTACGAGTGCGACTGGTGCGCCGACGCGACCATCGCACCCTCGACGCCGAGGATCGCATCACGCGTCCGCTCGTAGATGCGCGGCAGGTCGCGCCACCGGCCCGCGATCTCCATCGTGTCGACGACGATGCCGCGACGCGTGAGCGCCTCGAGCGCGGAGACGTCGTTGCGGTGCTCGAGCCACTGGTCGAGCAGACCGTCATCGAGCGGTTCGGCGGCCGCGCACTCCTCGGCGACGATGGCCATCGTCGCGGCGACGAGCCCCGCATCGGCCTCGTCGAGCACGAGCAGCACGGCCCGCTCGCCGGTCTTGTAGCTGCGGTCGGCCTCGATGCTGTCGTAGAGGCGGATCACGGCCGGCGTGCCGCCGCGCTGGAGGATGCGCCGGCACGCGTCGAGGCCGTCGGTGAACGACGCGAAGCCGTATGCCGCGCGCTGTTGCGCCGGCGGCACCGGACGGACCCGCAGGCGCGCGCCCGTGATGACACCGAGCGTGCCTTCGGAACCGACGAACAGCTGAGTGAGGTCGGGGCCGACGGCAGCGCGCGGTGCGCCACCCGTATGGATCACGCGACCGTCGGCCAGCACGACATCGAGCCCCGTGACGATGTCCTCGATCTTGCCGTAGCGCGTCGAGAGCTGGCCGGCGCCCCGGCACGCGAGCCAACCGCCAACCGTCGACAGCGCGATCGATTGCGGCCAGTGACCGCAGGTGACGGAGTGGTCGGCGCGCAGCGTGTCCTCGAAGACATCGCCAAAGGTGCCGGCGCGCACGTCGACGACCATCGACGTGTGATCGACGTCGACGATGCCCTCGAGCCCGCAGAGGTCGAGCACCACACCACCGTGGACCGGAATGCTCGCGCCGCACACCCCGCTGCGGCCCGCGGCGACGGTGACGGGCACTCCGGCGTCGGCGCACACGCGAAGGGCCGCGGCGACCTCGTCGACGCCGCTCGGGGTGACCACGGCGCCTGCGCGCGTGGGCACCTCAGCACCGAGCGCCCAGTGCATTGCGAGCGGCCACCAATCGCGACTCGACTCGCTCAGCGTCGCCGCGTCGGTGCTGACCGCCGCGCACGCGTCGCGCAGCCGCGCGAGGAGCGCGTCGGTCACCTCGACGTGAGTGCCGGCGAGCCGTGCGGTGGTGGTCGCCGCGTCGGCGAGCGCGATCGGAGGAGTGGGTGCACCGCGCTCGGGAGTGAACGGCAATGCGGTGCCTCTCGTCGCGGGGGTCGGGCGGGCCGGGCGGGATCGTTACGCGCCGAGGGCCGCGTCGAGCGCGGTCTCGGGGAGGTGTGCAGCGGTGCGTTCCGCGTCGACGAGGGCGCGGTACGCCGCCGTCGACGCCTCCTGGTCTTCGGTGCTCCATCCGAGGATCGGGGCGATGAGGCGCGCCACCTCGGCCGCGGCCTCCGCCGACGCGTCGCGCGCGAGCAGTCGCGCGCGGGTGCGGCGGGCCAGCACGTCGTCGACGCTCCGTGCCATCTCGTTGCTCGCGGCGTAGACCACCTCGGCCTTCGAATATTCGAGCCCCGGCACGATCGGGTCCGCCAGCTCCGGCCGTTCCGCGATCAGGCGGCGGATCGCGTCGCGGTTGCTCCCGTAGCGGCTCGCCAGGTGCGACGGCGCGCCCTCGGCCTCACCGGCGTCCCAGTCCTTCGCTCCGGAGAGCCGGAGGCGAGCGGTTCGGCTGCGACCTTTGACGCCGAGCGCCGCGACCACGGTGTCGATGGTGTCGGACGCCATCCGCCGGTAGGTCGTGAGCTTGCCGCCGGTCACGGTGACGACACCGCTCTTCGACGTGGTGACCGAGTGGCGTCGCGACAGGTCGGCCGTGCGTTCGCTGCCGGCATCCTTCACCAGCGGGCGCAGACCGGCCCAGGTGCCGAGGATGTCGGACTCGGTGAGCGGGGTCGTCACGGCGCCGTTGATCGCGCGCAGCAAATACGCGATGTCGTCGGGAGTGCACTGCGGGTCGTCGAGGGTGCCGTCGTAGTCGGTGTCGGTGGTGCCGATGTACGTGAAGTCGCCCCACGGCACGACGAACACCGAGCGCCGGTCCTTCGGCACCGGGATCACCGCGGCGATGTCGTTGCGGACCTTTGCCCACGGCACGGTGATGTGCACACCCTTGGCGGGCCGGATGGAGTCGGGGTGCCGGCCTTCGTCGAGGGCCCGCACGTTGTCGGACCACACGCCGGTCGCGTTCACGACCGTGCGCGCCCGGACGAGAATCTCGTTGCCGTCGATGACGACCCGGACGCCCTGCACGTGTCCCGACGCGTCCTTGTCGAAGCCGACGACAGCCGCATCGTTCACCACCGCCGCGCCGTTCTCGGCCGCGGTCCGGGCGATCGTGAGCGTGAGCCGGGCGTCGTCGGCGCGCGCGTCGTAGTAGATGTACGCCGACGCGAGGCGGGACTCCCGCAGCGTCGGCATGTGCGCGACCGCCTTCTCCTTGGAGATGCGCCGGTGCAGCTTCCCGATGCGCAACCCGCCGGTCATGTCGTACATCCACATCGCGGTGCCGAGGGCACGAGCGAGACGGCGGTTGATCAACCCGTCGGATGTGAAGACCGGAAGCAGGAACGGTTGCACCCGCACGAGGTGCGGTGCGATGCGGCGGAGCACCTGACGCTCGGCGAGGGCTTCGTAGACGAGCCGGATCTCGCGCTGCTGCAGGTAGCGCAGGCCGCCGTGGACGAGCTTCGACGATTTCGACGACGTCCCCGACGCGAAGTCGTAGCGCTCGACCAGCGCGGTCCGCAGGCCGCGGCTGGCGGCGTCGAGCGCGCAGCCCACGCCGGTGATGCCGCCGCCGATGACGACGACGTCGAACGGCTCGGCGGCGAGGCGCCTGACCCCTTCGGCGCGATCGAACGTCATGGGCCCGAGGTTACCGGGCCGTCACTTGGCGTCGCCCTGGCCTGAGTCGGAGTCGCTGTCAGCGTTGTCGTCGGAGTCGGGCACCGTGCCGGGGGTGCCGTCTTCACGGACGACGGGCCGCCCGTCGTCGCGCCAGGCCACCATCCCGCCGGCCAGGTTCGCGGCGTTGAACCCCCACTGCCGGAGCTGGTCGGTCGCGGCGTGTCCGCGGTCGCCGGTGCGCGAGACACACACGATCCGCAGGTTCATCGGGAGATCCCAGCGGATCGCCTCGAGCTCGGCGACGGGGCAGAACCACGCGTCCGGTGCATGGCCGGCAAGGAACTCGGCTTCGTCGCGCACGTCGAGCATCACGTCTTTGGCCTGCAGCGTGGCCCCGATGCCGAGGTTCACGATCGGGACGGGTTGGCGGCGGAAGAGCATCGGGTGCCGAGACTCAGATGACGGTTCCGGCGGCGCCGTCGTCGGTGACGACGTCGAGGCCTGCGGTTGCCCACGCGCGCATGCCGCCG
The DNA here is from genome assembly GCA_038240075.1 of Acidimicrobiia bacterium. GTDB lineage: Bacteria > Actinomycetota > Acidimicrobiia > IMCC26256 > PALSA-610 > DATBAK01. The sequence continues at coordinate 60,138 of JBBSEC010000002.1, read as the reverse complement.
GCGAGGTTGGCGGCGTCGAGCCCGGCACCGCGCAGGAACATCGTCGCCCGTGCCGATCGGGCCCCCGACCGGCAGATCACGACGACGCGACGGTCGCGCGCCACCTCGCCGATCCGCGCCTCGAGCTCGCCGAGGGGGATGAACTGCGCGTCGGCCGCGTGGCCGGCCTGCCATTCGTCGGGCTCGCGGACGTCGAGCAGCGCCGCGCCCGCGTCGACGAGCTCTCGACCTTCCTGCGGTGCGACCTCGGGAACGCCTGCCTCTGCCATCGTGTGGGCTCTCCTCTTACGACTGCATCGCTTGTCGGGCGAGGCCGCGCAGGTGTGCGTAGTCGGCCTTGCCGGCGGGGGACCTCCCGAGCGACTCGAGGGTGACGAATCGCTTGGGGCACTTGTACGCCGCGATCCGCTCACGGCAGTGCACCGCGACCGCGTCTTCGTCGAAGTCGGCGATGTGCGCGGGCTCGACCAGCGCGACGACCATCTCGCCCCAGCGGTCGTCGGCGACCCCGACGACGACGCAATCGAGCACGGACGGATGCGAGCGGAGCACGAGCTCGACTTCTTCGGGGTACACCTTCTCGCCGCCGGTGTTGATGCACGCGCTGCCGCGTCCGAGCAGCGTGACGATCCCGTCGGCCTCGATGCGCGCGTAGTCGCCGGGAATCGAATAGTGATTGCCGCCGACCGACCGGAAGGTCGCGGCGGTCTTCTCGGGATCCTTGTAGTAGCCGATCGGGATCGGGCCACCCACGCCGAGCAGGCCGATGCGCCCGTCTCCCGGTTCGCACAGGGTGCCGTCGTCGGCGACGACCACCACCCGCTCGCTCGCCGCGAACCCCGCCGGCCGGACGTCGGCGGCGCTCCGGGCCTCGTTGCGCGACATCAGGCCCTCGGATGCTCCGAGCGAGTCGATGAGCGTGATGCCCGGGAGGTGCTCGAGGAGCCGGTGCTTGTTCTCGGGGCTCCACGTGACACCTGACGACGTGATGGCCGAGAGGCCGGCGAGGTTCCACCGTTCGGGCTCGGCGTCGAGGGCAACGAGCAGGGGCCGCGCGAACGCGTCACCCACGATCGTGAGCACGCGCACTGATTCGCGCTCGACCGCACTCCATACCGCCGCCGCGTCGAGCCGCGGGGTGTCAATGAGCACCACGGTCCCGCCGCCCGAGAGGGTCGAGAGCGCGATGAAGAGCCCGGTCCCGTGCATGAGTGGGCACGCCGGGAGCACGGTCGCCGCGGCGCGGCCCCGTTCGATCGTGAGCCGGGCCGCGGGCGGCTCGGTGCCGGGCCGGGCCATCTGCCACAGGGCGGTGGCCAGGTCGGCGCTGCGCCACATCACGGCCTTCGGTGCCCCGGTGGTGCCGCCCGTGTAGATGAAGATCAGGTCGTCGCCGCCCGGCGCGTGCGGCGGCGTCCATTCGGGCATCGCGGCGAACGACGCGACCACCTCTCCGTAGTGGCGCGCGCCCTCCACGAGTGATCCGTCACCGTCGTGGCGTACCTGGTACCGCGCGAGCGGCGCCGGCGACGTGCGTTGCGCGATCGCGTTCGCGACGGTCGGGGCGAACTCGTCGTGGTACACGAGCGCCGCCGCGTCGGAGTTGTCGAGCAGGTACGCGAGCTCCTGGTCGACGTAGCGGTAGTTGACGTTGACCGGCACGCAGCCGAGCAGTTGCGCCGCGAAGAACGTCTCGAGGTACTCGGGCGAGTTGACGAGCTCGATCGCGACCTTGTCGCCGGGTCGCAGCCCGTCTTCGAAGAACGAGTGGGCGAGCGCGCCGGCGCGGTGCGCAAGCTCGCCGAAGGTCAGCCGCCGGTCGCCGCAGACGATCGCGATCCGCTCCGGCGCGAGCGCCGCGACCGTCGACCATGCCGCTGCGAACGACTCGTGTGCCACGGCGCCGAGGCTACGTGCCTCAGGTCAGAGGATGGCCCGGGTCCCTTCTTCGCCCGCTTGGGGCGTCACGGTCCCGGGACCGAGGCGCCCGGTCATCACGTTGTGGTCGACGACGTCGGTTGTTCCTGTGTCACGCGCCTTGGCCATGCCGCCGACCGCCAACGACACGATGATCGAGAGGAGCGACCAGACGACGATGACCGACAGCACGATTTCCCCGAAGTTCACACGTTCATCATGCACCCGACAACATGACAACGGCGTGACCGGACCCCACCGACCACACCAGTGCTCACGCGTTGCGTTCTGCCTCGCGCGCCCTGCGGCGCCGGTGCCAGCGGACGCCGCCTTGGAGGGCGGCGAGGATGCTGTCGTTGTCGCGGGAGAGGCGGTTGTGGACCGGGCGCTCGAACAGCACCCGCATCACCGGGTTGAACGCCTCGTAGATCTCGAGGAAGTGGACTCGGGTGCGCCCGTCGCCGAGATCCTCGAGCCGCGTGTGGCCCTCGGCCCGCGACCACAGGGGCTTGCCGATCGCGTCGTAGCGCCACGAGTCGTGCAGCTTCACATCGGTGAGCCACTCCCACGACTGGCCCCGCCCTCCGGAGAGCAGCCACTTCGGAACCGGGAACTCGCAGTGGCGCACGAGGCCTTCGCCGACCGCGTCGCCGGGATGCAGGATGTCGATCCGCCCGATCTTCGATTGCGGGCGATCCGGCCCGCGGTACCAGAAGACCTCCCACACCTCCTCGACGGGAGCGTCGAGGTCGACCGAGAACTCGTGGCGCTGCACGTCAGGCCACCGTCATGATGCGCTCGCCGATCATGATGGGCTCGACGACAGGGCCCGCGAGGCGCGTGCGAGGCCGTCCTCGAAGCGCCAGTTGTGCTCGAAGTGCGCGTTGCCGTCGGTCATGACGTCACGCATCCACCAGATTCCGTACACACCGAGTGACGCGATCGTCGCGATGATCCGGCCGGCAACGTTGTGCCTCCCTTTCGGCGGTGCGGGGTCGAAGGCTGCGATCGGGCGGCCCAGGCGAGCGTAGATCGCGGCGAGATCGGACTCGATTGCGCGCTCGGCTTCGTCGTGACGGCTCAGATCGCCGTCGACGAGGATCCACGCGACGTACTGCGCGAGACCGCCGGTGACGACGGTGAGCGCCACCCACAGACCGGGATCGCGAAATGCCGTCGTGAGCGCGCCGAGGGCGCGGATCTGCTCGGACACGCGTTGGAACTCCGGCCGCAGCTCTTCGGTGAGCCCTCGAGCCTGCGCCTCCTCCCACGTCAGCGCGACGGCTGCGTCGAGGAGCTCGAGCCGGCGCTGGTTGTGATCGCGGGAGCGGCGGACGAGTTGGTAGACGATGGAGAGGCTGTAGACGCCCAAGGTCAGGAGGCACCAGCCGAACGCGGTCGAGAAACGGAAGATGTAGTCGCTCTCGTGACGCTCCTGGTACGCGATGCGCAGCCGCTCCAACGGTGCCGGGGTCACGAATTCGAGCTTACGCAGCGGCTCGGCCGGTCCGGCCGGCGCCGATCTCTCATCGTCGCTTCATCTGGGTCGGTGCACCCTCGGATCGGAGGAGGTGGGCTTCGCGAACAGGCTTCCCGGTCGACGCAACGGACGTGCTCGATGGATGTGACCGTGTCTCAGGTGCGCGAGGGCCCGCCCGCGGTGCCGGCTCAGACCCGAGGTGAGTCGCCCCCACCGCGGCCGCCGGGCCCGGGCTCCATGATCGGGCGCACGCTCGTGATCGCGCTCGTCGCCGCGGTCAGTGGAGCGGTCGCCGGCTACGTCGTCTCGCGAGAGCGAAAGACCAAGGTCGTGGCGTCCGATTCTGCACCGGGCGCGCTCGCGCACTTCGCGACACCGGACGTCGCGAACATCGTCGCCGCGGTCGCCCCGGCGGTCGTCTCGATCCGGACCCGCCCGCCGAACATCAGCAACCTGTTCAGCAGCTCACCCGCCGCCGGTCAGGGCACCGGCATCGTGATCGGCTCGCGCGGGATCATCCTGACGTCGGCGATGCTCGTCGCGGGCACGCGGCCGGTCACCGTCACCCTCGCCGACGGCCGTTCGTTGCCGGCCAAGATCATCGGAAGCGACACGGCATCGGGCGTTGCGGTGCTGAAGGTGGCGGCCACGGGACTCGCGACCGCGCGCCTCGCGGTATCGGAACGCCTTCGTGTCGGCGATGATGTCGTCGCGCTCGGCGACGCGCTCGCGTTGCCCGGCGGTCCGACCGTCAACCGGGGAGTCGTGGCCGCGCTGCAGCGATCGGTTGCGATGCCGAGCAAGAGCCAGCCGCCGCGTCTCACTGGCCTGCTCGAAGTCACGAGCGCGTTGGGCGCGTCCAACGCGGGCGCCCCGGTCGTCGACACCGACGGCGAGGTCGTCGGCATCGCGGTTGCCGCGCAGAACGGCGAGCGCCCGCCCGGATTCGCGGTCGACGTGGTGCGCGAGCGCCCGGTCATCCAGGCGCTCGAGCAGGGAACGAACCTCACCAACGCGCTCGGCGCCGAGGCGATCGACGTCACCCCGCTGCTCGCCCGCAACTACAACCTTCCGGTCGAGTCCGGCGCGCTGATCGCGTCGGTCGAGCCGGGATCGCCGGCCCAGATCGGTGGGCTGAAGCCCGACGACATCGTCGACGGGTTCGCGCACCAGCGGATCGCAACCGCCGAGGACCTCGCCCGCCGCGTGCTCGACCCCTCGGTCACGAGCGTTTCGCTCTCGGTCCTACGCGGCCGCCAGTCCCTGACCCTGACGGTGCGCCTCAAGCACTGAGTTTCTTCGGCAAACCCCGCACCGCCGCAGGCCCAAAAACCGCCCCTTGGTACTGCACCTATGACGCATACGACATGGGTGCAGTACCAAGGGCGACGTGCGTCCCGCACGGCGCGTCACGGTTCGCGGAAGGTGATGCGGGCGACGCCGCCCGAGAGAGGTTCGCCGTTGCCGATGGTGACGGTGGCGCCCTGTGCGGTCGCGAGCGCGGAGACGATCGCGAGCCCGAGGCCGGTTCCTCCGTCGCCTCGAGCGCGCGGTCCCGCCGCGCGAGCGAAGCGGTCGAACGCGCGCGGGAGCAGGTCTTCCGAGAATCCCGGGCCGTCGTCGGCGACCGTCAGCGCGGGCGCGCCGGTGCCGGGCACGCGCGCGATGTCGACGACGATCCGATGCCGCGCGAAACGCGCCGCGTTCGTCAGCAGGTTCACGAGCATCCGTTCGAGCAGGTCGGGATCCGCGCGTGCGGTCAGCGGGTCGCCCTGGATCTCGATCGAGATCTCCGTCGGCGGTGGAGGAATGCGTCGGGCCGCGATCGTCGCGACCGCGTGCAGGTCGGTCGGGACCATGCGGGCAGACAGCGCACCCGCGTCGGCGCGCGACAGCGTCAAGAGGTCCTCGGTCATGCGGCCGAGCCGTTCGACTTCCTCGAGTGAGCTCGCCATCGCGAGCCGCACCGCTTCGGGATCGTCGGCGTCGCCGACGGTCAGCTCGAGCTCGCCCCGCAGGATCGCGAGTGGTGTGCGCAGCTCGTGGCTCGCGTCGTCGACAAAGGCGCGTTCACGCGCGAACGTGCCCTCGATGCGTTCGAGCATCGCGTTGAGCGTGCGCCCCAGGCGCGCGAGCTCGTGATCGCCGATCGGTTCGGGGAGCCGGCGACCGGGCTCCGACATCGAGATCGCGTCGGCCTCGTCGGCCATCCGTTCGACGGGTCGCAGCGCCGCGCCGGTCACGATCCAAATGACGGAGCCGAGTGCGATCACGAGGAGCGGCGCGCCGACGAGCAGCGACACGAAGACGCGTTGACGCGCGAGCTGCTCCGTCGAGAGCGACGCGCCGACGATCACCACGATGCGGTCACCATCGAACGGCTCGGGCTCCGCGAGGAGCCGTCCCGGCGACTCCAGCCCGGGAACGCTGCGGTCGACGCGCAACTCGTGCTGGTTCGCGCGCGCAAGCTCGGTACGCGTGAGGAGACGGTCGTCCGCGTCGATCGTCGACGACGACGACAGCACGTGCCCGTCGGAGCTGACGATCTGCGCGAACGCCTCACCCTGGCTGAGTTGCAGGCTGCCCTGCTTGAGCGCGCCCTCGATGTCTTCGAGGCGGGCGCGCAGGCCGTCGTTCACGGCGCGGTTGAGCGCGCGGTCGAGGTTGAACGCGAGTAGGCCGCTCGTCGTCACCACGATGAGCGTCGCCCCGACACAGGCCAACGCGACGAGCCGGACCCGCAGTGAACGGAAGGCCGTCGGCAGGATCACGGACGGGAGCCTATGAGGGCCCGCGTGCGCTCACGGGTGCGTGGCGCGCGGCGCTCAGGGGTGCGCGGGCTCGACCGACGCGTCGGCCTTCGCGGTGGCGCCGAACGCCTCGCCGCCGTTCCCAGTACCGCGCAGTCGGTAGCCGACGCCGCGGACGGTCTCGATGCTCTCGACGCCGAACGGCCGGTCGACCTTGGCCCGCAGGTACCGCATGTACACGTCGACGACGTTGGAGGTCCCGTCGTACGCGAAGTCCCACACGTGATCGAGGATCTGGCTCCGGCCGAGCACCTCGCCCTCGTGGCGCATGAGGTACTCGAGCAGCGCGAACTCCTTGGGCGACAGGCGAATCTCGTGGCCACCCCTGCGTACCTCGTGCCGCGCGGGATCGAGCGACAGATCGTCGACCAGGAGCGCGACGGGACGCGCGGAGGGCTCACGGCGCGTGATCGCCCGGAGCCGGGCGAACAGCTCGCCCATCGCGAACGGCTTCGTGAGGTAGTCGTCGGCTCCGGCGTCGAGGCCGGCGACCCGGTCGTCGACCGCGTCACGCGCGGTCAGCAACAGCACCGGAGTCCAGTTGCCCGCCTCGCGCAGCCGGCGGCACACCTCGAAGCCGTCGGGGCCGGGGATCATCACGTCGAGCACGACCGCGTCGTAGGTCACCTCGCGGGCGGCCCAGAGCGCTTCGTTCCCGTCGACGGCGAGGTCACACGCAAAACCCTCGCGTTCGAGGCCCCTGCGTACGAGCGTCGCCATCTTCGGCTCGTCCTCGACCACCAAGATGCGCACGAAGACAGGCTATTGGGACGGCAATGAGAACGAGATGAGAGGTCAGACGCGGGCCTGGTCCGCGGATACCGTCAGGGCATGGCCGAACCCCGCGAGATGCAGGTCGCCGACTCCATTCTCGATCTGGTCGGGAACACGCCGCTCGTGCGCCTCCGGCGGGTGGGGAGCGGTCTGGCGTGTCAGATCCTCGCCAAGGTCGAGATGGTCAACCCGGGTGGCAGCGTCAAGGACCGGCCCGCGATCGCGATGATCGACGCGGCCGAGCGCGACGGGCTGTTGCAGCCGGGCGGCACGATCGTGGAGCCCACGTCGGGCAACACGGGGGCGGGGCTCGCGATCGTCGCGGCCCAGCGCGGCTACCACTGCATCTTCGTGATGAGCGACAAGATGAGTAACGAGAAGGTCGCGCTGCTGCGCGCGTACGGAGCCGAAGTGGTCGTCTGCCCGACCGCGGTGCCACCCGAGGATCCGCGCTCCTACTACTCGACCGCCGAACGCCTGGTGCGGGAGACGCCCGGTGCCTTCCGGCCCGACCAGTACTCCAACCAGGCGAACCCGAAGTCGCACGAGCTCAGCACCGGGCCCGAGATCTGGCGCCAGACCGGCGGGCGCATCACGCACTTCGTCGCCGGCATCGGCACCGGCGGCACGATCACGGGTGTCGCCCGCTACCTCAAGAGCCAGAACCCCGCGGTGCAGATCGTCGGAGCCGACCCCGAGGGCTCGGTGTTCTCGGGCGGATCCGGGCGGCCGTATCTCGTCGAGGGCGTCGGCGAAGACTTCTGGCCGACGACGTTCGACCCGTCGCTCGTCGACCGCGTCGTGAAGGTGACCGACTCCGACTCGTTCCTCACGGCGCGGCGCGTCACCCGCGAGGAGGGCCTGCTCATCGGTGGCTCGTGCGGCACCGCGGTGCACGCCGCGCTCGAAGTCGGTGCCGAGCTCGGACCCGAAGCACTCGTCGTGGTCCTGCTCCCCGACTCGGGCCGCAACTACCTGTCGAAGATCTACGACGACCAGTGGATGCTCGAGAACGGATTCGGGGAGGCGGAAGCTCCGACGACGAAAGACGTCCTCGAGGCGCGCAGCGACGCGCTGCCTCCGCTCGTGCGCGTGCACCCCGACTCGACCGCGCGCGAAGCGGTTGCGATGTTGCGCCGGCTCGACGTGTCGCAGCTGGTGGTCGCGAGCCAGGAACCGCCGCTGCAGGCGAAGGAAGTCGAAGGCTCGGTGCGTGAGCTCGAGCTCATGCACCAGATCACGCAGGATCCGTCGGTGCTCGACCGCCCGGTCAGCGAGGTGCAGAGCCCTCCGCTGGCGACGGTCGGTGTGGGCGAGCCGGTCGCACGGGTCGTGGAGCTGCTCGACCAGGGCCCGGCCGTGGTGGTGCTCGACGGTGGTCGTCCCTGCTCGGTGCTCACCCGCAGCGACGTCCTCGCGTTCCTCAGCGATCGCAGTATCCAGGCGCAGACCGGAAGCGGGGGCATGCTGGAGGTCGGAGCCGAATGACTACCGTGCCGGTCCCGCCAGCATGAGCGAGACGTCCGAGAGTCAACTCGGGTTCGAGACGCGCGCGATCCACGCGGGTCAGCCGGCCGATCCCGTCACGGGCGCGGTGGTCACGCCGATCAGTCTCGCGACGACGTTCGCGCAGGACGAAGTCGGCAAGCACGGTGGGTACGAGTACGCGCGCAGCGACAATCCCACTCGCCGCGCGTACGAGACCTGCCTGGCCTCGCTCGAAGGCGCCGCGCACGGGCTCTCGTTCGCGAGCGGCCTCGCGGCCGAAGACGCGGTGCTCCGGTTGCTGCGGCCCGGTGATCACGTCGTCATTCCCAACGACGCGTACGGCGGCACGTTCCGGCTCGTTGCGCGCGTGCACGGGCCGAACGGGTTGGAGTGGAGCGTCGCCGATCTCGGCGATCCCGCGACGCTCGAGTCGGTGTGGCGCGACACCACGCGCATGGTCTGGATCGAGACGCCGACCAACCCGATGCTCGCGATCGTCGACATTGCGCGGGTCGCGGAGTTCGCCCACGCGCGCGATGCCATCGTCGTCGTCGACAACACGTTCGCGACTCCGTATCTCCAGCGACCGTTGGAGGAAGGTGCCGACATCGTCGTGCACTCCGCCACGAAGTATCTGGGCGGGCACTCCGATGTGGTCGGCGGGTTCGTCGCGCTCGACGACGACACGCGCGCCGACGAGATCCGGTTCCTGCAGAACGCGGTGGGCGCGGTGCCGTCACCGTTCGACTGCTACCTCGTGCTGCGCGGCTTGAAGACGCTCGGCGTGCGCATGGACCGTCACTGCGCGAACGCCGCCGCGGTCGTCTCGTTGCTCGTCGGTCACCGAGCGGTCGAGAGGGTGCTGTATCCCGGGCTCGCCGACCATCCCGGCCACGTCGTCGCGCAGCGGCAGATGCGCAACTTCGGCGGGATGGTGTCGTTCATCGTACGGGGCGGTGAGGCGGCCGCGCTCGACCTCGTCGCGCGCACCGGCGTCTTCACGCTCGCCGAATCGCTCGGTGCGGTCGAGTCGCTCATCGAGCACCCCGGCCGCATGACGCACGCGTCGGTCGCCGGCTCCGACCTCGAGGTCCCCGGCGCACTCGTGCGACTCTCCGTCGGCATCGAGACGGCCGACGACCTCGTCGCCGACCTCAGCCAGGCCCTCGACACCGTCGCGTAGCCCTGCGGCGCATCGGTGCCCTAGGAGCTCTGACCGGCGAGCCGGCGTTGCTTGAGCTGCGCCTTCACGAAGTCGCGGTTCATGAGCGCGATGAAGTCGATGCTGATCTCCTTCGGGCACGCGGCTTCGCACTCCTGATGGTTCGTGCACGACCCGAAATAGGTCTCCATCGTCTCGACCATCGCGACCGTGCGCACGGCGCGCTCGGGTTGGCCCTGCGGCATGAGGTTGAGGTGCGCGAGCTTCGCCGACGTGAACAGCTGCGCGGCACCGTTGGGGCAGGCCGCCACGCACGCGCCGCACCCGATGCACGCGGCCGCGTCCATCGACGCGTCGGCGGCTTCCTTCGGCACGAGGATGAGGTTGGCGTCGGGAGCCGCACCGGTCGGGGCGGTGATGTAACCGCCCGCCTCGATGATGCGGTCGAACGCCGAGCGGTCGACGCAGAGGTCCTTGATGATCGGGAACGCAGCCGCGCGCCACGGCTCGACCGTCACCTCACTGATGCCGCGCGCCTCGAGCTTGCGGAGGTGCAGCTGGCAGGTGGCGGTGCCGCGCTCGGGCCCGTGGGCCTGGCCGTTGATCATCATCGAGCACGAGCCGCAGATGCCTTCGCGACAGTCGTTGTCGAACGCGATCGGCTCCTTGTCGTCGGCGAGCAGTTGCTCGTTCACGACGTCGAGCAGCTCGAGGAACGACATGTCGGGGCTCGCGTCGCGCGCTTCGTAGTGCTCGAACGCGCCGGGCGCGTCGGGTCCCGTCTGGCGCCACACCTTGAGCTTGAGATCCATGACCGCGGTGCTCCTGTGTCTTACTTGTAACTGCGGGTCGCGAGGTGCACGTTCTCGAACTCGAGCGGCTCCTTGTGGAGCACCGGCTCGGTGCCGACTCCGGTGAACTCCCATGCGCCGACGTACGCGAAGTTCTCGTCGTCGCGGAGCGCTTCACCGTCGGCGGTCTGGTACTCCTCGCGGAAGTGGCCGCCGCAGGATTCCTTGCGGTGGAGCGCGTCGAGGCACATGAGCTCGGCGAACTCCAGGAAGTCGCTCACGCGGCCCGCCCGCTCCAACGACTGGTTGAACGACTCGTTCTCGCCGAGCACGCGCACGTTCTTGTGGAACTCGTCGCGGATGGCGGGGATCTCGCTCAACGCCTTCGTGAGGCTCTGCTCGGTCCGGCCCATGCCGCAGTTGTCCCACACGACCTTGCCGAGCTCACGGTGGTAGTGGTCGACCGACTTCGTGCCCTTGGTCGAGAGCAGCTTGCGCACACCGTCGCCGACGGCCTTGCTCGACTCGGTGAACGCGGGGTCGTCGGTCGGCACCGGCTTCTGCCCGAGGAGCGGCGCTAGGTAGTCGCCGATCGTGGCCGGGAGCACGAAGTAGCCGTCGGCGAGGCCCTGCATGAGCGCGGAGGCACCGAGGCGGTTCGCGCCGTGGTCGGAGAAGTTCGCCTCGCCGAGCACGAACAACCCGGGCAGGTTGCTCTGCAGGTTGTAGTCGACCCACAACCCGCCCATCGTGTAGTGGACGGCGGGGTAGATGCGCATCGGCGTGCGATAGGGATCTTCGCCCGTGATGCGGTCGTACATCTCGAACAGGTTGCTGTACCGCTCCTTGATCACGTGCTCGCCGAGCCGGTCGATCGACTCCGCGAAGTCGAGGTACACGCCGTTCTTCTTCGGCCCCACGCCGCGGCCCGAGTCGACCTCGCGCTTCGCAGCGCGCGACGCGACGTCGCGCGGCACGAGGTTGCCGAACGCGGGATAGCGGCGCTCGAGGAAGTAGTCGCGGTCCGATTCGGGAATCTGCTCGGCGCTGCGCGGGTCGTCCATCTTCTCGGGCACCCAGATGCGGCCGTCGTTGCGCAGCGACTCCGACATCAGCGTGAGCTTCGACTGGAAGTCGTCGCTCGCGGGGATGCACGTGGGGTGGATCTGCGTATAGCAGGGGTTTGCGAAGTACGCGCCCTTCTTCGACGCGCGCCACGCCGCGGTGACGTTGCAGTTCATCGCGTTGGTCGAGAGGAAGAAGACGTTGCCGTAGCCGCCCGTTGCCAGCACCACCGCATGGCCGGAGAGGCCGAACACCTCGCCGGTGACGAGATCGCGGCAGGTGATGCCGGCGGCCTTCCCGTCCTTGACGACGAGATCGAGCATCTCCGTCCGGTCGTAGAGCGTGACGGCGCCGAGCGCGATCTGGTGTGCCAGCGCCTGGTAGGCGCCGAGCAGCAGCTGCTGGCCGGTCTGGCCGCGCGCGTAGAACGTGCGGGACACCTGCGCGCCGCCGAACGAGCGGTTGTCGAGCAGTCCGCCGTATTCACGCGCGAACGGAACGCCCTGCGCCGCGCACTGGTCGATGATGTTCACCGACACCTGCGCGAGCCGGTACACGTTGGCCTCGCGTGAGCGGTAGTCGCCGCCCTTCACCGTGTCGTAGAAGAGGCGCTGCACGCTGTCGCCGTCGTTCTTGTAGTTCTTCGCGGCGTTGATGCCGCCCTGCGCGGCGATCGAGTGCGCCCGGCGCGGCGAGTCGTGGAACGTGACGACCGTGACCTGGTAACCGAGCTCGGCGAGCGACGCCGCCGCCGAAGCGCCGGCGAGCCCCGTTCCCACGACGAGCACGTGGAAGCGGCGCTTGTTCGACGGGTTCACGAGCTTGATCGAGAACTTGTGCTCGTCCCACTTGTCGGCGATCGGGCCGGCCGGAACGTGCGCTTCGAGTGTCATCGTCATCCCCTCGCCCGGGCTGCGGCCGCGGCGGAGCTCGTCGAGCTCGCACTGGCGGGACACTGTGCGGTAGGCGGCCGTTCGTTCGGGCACTTCGGTGTGACGAGGTGCGCCTGCACCGCGATCGGGAAGCTGATGTTGCCGAGCACGATGACGGCGGCGAACGTCTGGGCGAAGCGGCGGCGCGCCGAGTTGTAGCGCGGGTTGTTGATCCCGAGGCTCTGAAACAGGCTCCACGCGCCGTGGTAGATGTGGATTCCGAGCGCGAGGTTGGCGATGACGTAGAAGATCGCCACGACGGGCCGCCGGAAGCTGAACACGAGGTTGTTGTACGGATCGCCGCGCACGAAGTGGCTGCCGTTCGTCGCGCCCCACGTGAGGTCGGCGAGGTGGAAGGCCAAGAACGCGAGGACGATGACGCCGGTCCAGCGCATCGTGCGGGACGCGAAGTTGGCGGCGACGTACTCCCGCGGTGCCTGGTAGCCGACCGGGCGGGCCCGACGGTTCATGCGGGTGAGCGCGTACGCGGCGTGGATGTGCAGTACGAACGCAAGGATCAGCACGATGCGGATCGTCCACAGCAGCACGGTGCGCGGCAGCAGGTGGCCGGGCATGTCGCGCAAGGCCTCGCCGTAGAGGTCGATCTCCTGCCTGCCGAGGTAGAGCTTCAGGTTTCCGATCATGTGGGCGAGCACGAAGCCGAGCAGGATGATCCCGCTGACGGCCATGACCCACTTCTTGCCGACGGCCGAGCGGTAGAACTCGATCGGCCACGGCGCGCGGCGCTTCGCCTTCGGCTGCACCGTCTTCGTCTGCTCCGCCGACCGTGCCATTCGTGTCTCCCGGACGTCCCCGGAACGCCTGCGCTGCCGCGCTCGTGACCTTGTGCGGACCCGGTCGGGACCCTAGCTCTGGGCCATCCGAAGGTGCCGAATCGTGCGCGCGGGTGTCGGCGTACACTCCGGAAATCGCCCCCGCGCCTGCCCACGAGGAGTCGTTGATGTCACGTCCCGCCAACCTCGGAGAGCTGCGCGCGAGCGGCTGGGAGTCGCGCCCGGTCAAAGAAGAGCTGCGCGCCAACGTCGTCCGTGCGCTCTCGGAAGGTCAGACGCTCGTTCCCGGCGTCCTCGGTTACGAGGACACCGTCATGCCGCAGCTCGCAAACGCGCTGCTCGCGGGCCACGACGTGATCTTCCTCGGTGAGCGCGGCCAGGCGAAGACGCGCATCATCCGCTCGCTCACGGGCCTGCTCGACGAGTGGATGCCGATCGTCGCGGGCAGCGAGATCAACGACGACCCCTACGCGCCGGTCTCGTCGCACGCGCGGCACCTCATCGCCGACCGCGGTGAGGAGACCCCCATCGAGTGGGTGCACCGCGACCGGCGGTTCGGAGAGAAGCTCGCCACCCCCGACACCTCCATCGCCGACCTCATCGGTGAGGTCGACCCGATCAAGGTCGCCGAGGGCCGCTACCTCTCCGACGAGCTCACCATCCACTACGGCCTCGTGCCCCGCACGAACCGCGGCATCTTCTCGATCAACGAGCTGCCCGACCTCGCGGAGCGGATCCAGGTCGGTCTGCTCAACGTGCTCGAGGAGCGCGACGTGCAGATCCGCGGCTACAAGATCCAGCTCCCGATCGACGTCGTGCTCTTCGCCTCGGCGAACCCGGAGGACTACACGAACCGAGGCCGGATCATCACCCCGTTGAAGGACCGCTTCGGCGCCCAGATCCGCACCCACTACCCGCTCGAGACCGAGCTCGAGATGGCGATCATCGAGCAGGAGGCCCGTCCGCTCGAGGCCGACGGCTTCACCGTCTCCGTGCCTGACTTCATCACCGAGATCGTCGCGGAGATCAGTCAGATGGCCCGGCGCTCGCCCCACGTGAATCAACGCTCCGGTGTCTCGGCGCGGATGTCGATCGCCAACTACGAGACGCTCGTCGCGAACGCGATGCGCCGCGCGCTCGCCGCGGGTGAGCACGAGATCGTGCCCCGAATCACCGACCTCGAGGCACTCCCGTCGTCGACCTCGGGCAAGATCGAGATCGAGACGCTCGACGACGGCCGTGAAGGCATGGTGCTCGACCGCATCGTGAAGTCGGCGGTGCTCGAGGTGTTCCGCGCGCGCGTGAAGCCCGAGTTGCTGCCGGAAGTGGTCGCCGCCTTCGAAGGTGGGCTCGTGGTGCACACGGGCGACGACCTCGCGTCGTCGCAGTACGCGGAGGCGCTGGCCGCGCTGCCGGCGATGCCGGTGGTGCTCGCCGACCTCGGTGTCGGCGAGTCGCCCGCGGGTGTCGCATCCGCGCTCGAGTTCGTGCTCGAGGGCCTGCATCTCACGAAGCGCCTGAACAAGGACGCCGTGGGCGGACGGGCCGCCTACAGCGCGCGCGGCTGATGGCACGCGCGTTCCGTTACTCCCGCTGGGACGGCTCGCAGGTCGGCTTCGACCTCGACGCCGACGACCTGCTGTCCGAGCTCACCGACGACCTGCTCTACCACGGCGATCTCAACGCGGCGCTGCGGCGCGCGTTGCAGCAGGGGTTCCAGGACCGCGACGGCCGCGACGTCCAGGGCCTGCGCGAGATGCTCGACAAGCTCCGTCAGCAGCGACGCGACATGCTCGAGCGCTACGACCTCGGGGGCGTCTACGACGACATCTCCCAGCAGCTCGAAGAGGTCGTGGAGCAGGAGCGCGAAGGCATCGACCGCCGGGTCGACGAGGCGCGCCAGTCGGGCGACCAGCGTCGCGAGGAGCTCCTCGACGATCTCGCCCAGCAACGGCGCCGGGAGCTCGACGAGCTGCCACCCGACCTCGCGGGACGGGTGCAGGAGCTCCAGCAGTACGACTGGATGGACGACGCGGCGCGGCAGCGCTTCGAAGAGCTGTTGCAGGAGCTGCGCAGCCAGCTCCTCGACAACATGTTCAACCAGCTGTCCGAGGGCATGTCGCAGATGAGCCCCGAGCAGATGCAGCACATGAAGGACATGCTCGCCGACCTCAACCGGATGCTCGAGCAGCGCGAGGCCGGAGAAGAGCCCGACTTTGCGGGCTTCATGGACAAGTACGGCGACCTCTTCCCCGGTAATCCGCAGTCGCTCGACGAGCTCCTCGAGCAGATGGCGCGCTCGATGGCCGCGATGCAGCAGATGCTCAACTCGATGACGCCCGAGCAACGGGCCCAGCTCCAGCAGCTCGCCAACTCGCTGCTCGAGGACATGGATCTGAGCTGGCAGATGGACGAGCTCTCGCGGAACCTGCAGAACGCGTTCCCACAGATGGGCTGGGGCCAGAGCATGAACTTCCGCGGCGACGAGCCGCTCCCGCTCAGCGGCATGGGATCGCTGCTCGACCAGCTCGGCGACATCGACTCCCTCGAGCACCTCCTCCGCAATGCGACCCAGCCCGGCCAGCTCGCGGAGGTCGACCTCGACCAGGCCCGCGACCTCCTCGGCGACGACGCCGCGGCTTCGCTCGAGGAGCTCGCCAAGCTGGCCAAGATGCTCGAGGAGGCCGGGCTCATCGAGCAGCGCGACGGCCGCATGGAGCTCACCGCGAAGGGCGTGCGCCGCATCGGCCAGCGCGCGCTCGGCGACCTCTTCAAGCGCCTGCTGCAGGATCGCTCGGGAGGCCACGAGATCGAGCGCGGCGGCTTCGGTCACGAGCGCGCCTTCGAGCACAAGCCGTATGAGTTCGGCGACCCGTTCCTGCTCGACGTGGGCGAGACCATCCGCAACGCGATCCGGCGCGGGGGCTCGGGCACGCCGGTACGACTCTCGCCCGACGACTTCGAGGTCGAGCGCACGGAGGTGCTCACCCGCACCGCCACGGTGCTGATGCTCGACGTCTCCCTCTCGATGGAGATGCGGGGCCGTTTCCTCGCCGCGAAGAAGGTCGCGATGGCGCTCCACGCGCTCATCTCGAGCCAGTTCCCCCGCGACTACCTCGGCATGGTGTCGTTCGGGCGGGTCGCCCGTGAGGTGAAGCCGGAGCGGCTCCCGGAGGCCACCTGGGACTTCGAGTGGGGCACGAACATGCAGCACGCGCTGATGCTCGCCCGCAAGATGCTGGCCCACGAGCACGGTCGCAAGCAGGTGATCATGATCACCGACGGCGAACCGACGGCCCACATCGAGGGTAACGGCACGTTCTTCGACTACCCGCCCGATCCGCGGACGATCGAGGCGACGCTGCGCGAGGTCCAGCGCTGCACCCGCGACGGAATCCGCATCAACACGTTCATGCTCGAGGAGAGCCCGTACCTCCAGCAGTTCGTCGAGCGGATGATGCGCATGAACCGGGGCCGCACCTTCATCACGACCCCCGAGAACCTGGGCGACTACGTGCTCGTCGACTTCCTCGACCAGCGTCGGACCCACCGCCGAGCCGGTTGAACGGGCACGGTTGAAAGTTTCTCGCTGGTTCGGGACCAAAGGTCGTCGGGCACCGGTTGAGCGACCTGTGAACACGACCCCGCAGGAGCAAAACATGAGTGTGATCCCGAAGGACCAGCTGCCCACGAACGAGAACGAGTGGAAGGCACGGCTGACCCCGGAGCAGTACGAGGTCACCCGCAAGGCCGGCACCGAGCGGGCCTTCACCGGTGAGTACTGGGACTGCCACGAGGACGGCAAGTACGTCTGCGTGTGCTGCGGGGCCTCGCTCTTCAGCTCCGAGCACAAGTTCGAGTCGGGCAGCGGGTGGCCGAGCTTCTTCCAGCCGGCCTCCGACGATGCTCCCGTCGACGAGTTGACGGACGCGAGCCACGGGATGGTGCGGACCGAGGTCCGCTGCGGGAACTGCGGCGCCCATCTCGGGCACCTGTTCCCCGACGGGCCCCGCCCGACGGGCCAGCGGTACTGCATCAATTCGGCGTCGCTGCGCCTCGAAGAGGGCTGATCTTCCCCGCTTTCGCACGCAGGGTGGTCGGATCGACCACTCCTGCGCGCGGAGCGCGGAGACACGACCAAAAGTCGAGGTTCCCCTTGCGCTGACGGACCCGCAGCGGTCAGTATCTCACCGTTGTAATTCCATCGGCGGCATTTCAGCAGAGGGGAGCAGCCGATGCGGGAACTCGTCGACATGCTCGACACCGCGCGCGTAACCGAAGATCGACGCTGGCAGGAGCGAGCCAACTGCCTGGGCGTTGATCCCGACCTGTTCTTTCCGGAACGTGGCGCCTCCACGAAGGAGGCGAAGGGCGTGTGCCACGGTTGCGAGGTCCGGCCCGAGTGCCTCGAGTACGCGCTCCGGCACGGTGAGAAGTTCGGGATCTGGGGTGGCATGTCCGAGCGTGAACGACGGCGCCTGCGCCGCCAGCGGGCGTTGGCCCGTCGGGGTATCGCCTCCGCCTAGCGGTCGAACTCTGAGGGGCGATCCTTCAGGGCACCCTCGATCGTCCGCCGATCATCGAGGTGCGCCGCGGCCCGGACACCCGGACCGCATCGGGCGAGCTCGGCGGACGGCAGCAACCCGACGAGCTCGATCTCGCTGATCGCGCGTCCGCGTGCGGCCGCGAGCTCTCCGACGCGCGCGCACGCCGTCTCGACATCGGTGCGGTCGAGATCGACCAGGTTCATCGACACCTGCGGGCGGCCGCGACCCTCGAGCCAGAAACCGAGGGCGCGGACGCCGGGCATGCCGCCGTCGCGCTCGCGGGCGCCGTGCGCGATCGCCTGGGCGTCCTCGACCGCACCGCCGTCGAGGACGCAGTTCAACGCGACGAGCGGTTGCCGTGCGCCGACCGCGGTGCCACCGAGCCGGAGATGGGGGAGCGCCGGACCGCGATCGGCAGCACGGTCGACGAACGCGTGGCGTCGCAACGACGGGAGGCTCCGGTGCTCCTCGTCGGCTTCGTCGTAGAAGAAGCACGGCACCCGGTACGCGCTTCCCCACCATGTCGCGAACGCGCGCGCCGCGGCGTTCGCCGTGATGGGTGCCGTGTCGCCGAGCGCGACGAAGGGAACGACGTCGAGTGCGCCGAGCCTCGGATGCACGCCGTCGTGCGTCGTGAGATCGAGCGCTGATGCGACCGACATCGCGAGCCGGCGCACGGCCGTCAGCGTCGCGTGCGGGTTGCCGGCGATGGTGAACACGCTGCGGTTGTGGTCCGGATCGCGGTGCACGTCGAGGAGCAACGGGCCGGCGGCTTCGGCCATCGCGTCGATCGCCGACGCGTCGCGCCCCTCAGAGACGTTCGCCACACACTCCAGCACGAGTGAAATGATGGTCGCTCGCAGGCGAAGGAACAAGCCGCCGTAGCCTCAGTGCATGCAGATCGGATTGGCGCTGCCGCAGTACGACTACTCCGTCGCCGGTGAATCGCCCCTGCGCTTCGACACGATCGTCGCGCACGCGCAGGTTGCCGCGAACGCCGGCTACGCGTCGTTGTGGCTCAGCGACCACCTGTTTCTCGACATCGAGAAGTACGGCGGAGCCCCGGGCCAATACGGTGTGTACGAGCCACTGGTCACGCTCGCGGCACTGAGTCGGATCGTGCCCGACGTCCGGTTGGGCACGCTCGTGCTGCTCGAAGCGCTGCGCCCCGCGGCGGTGCTCGCCAAGGCGCTTGCCTCGCTCGACTGCATCTCGCGTGGTCGTCTCGACGTCGGGCTCGGAGCGGGTTGGTACGAGCCCGAGTACGACGCGCTCGGATTGGAGATGCCGCGTCCGGGCGCGCGGCTCGACCGGTTGCGCGAGGCCGTCGACGTCGTCACGGGACTGTTGGGCGGCGGACCATTCGAGTACGACGGCACGTATCACCGCGCGCGTGGCGCGATCAACCGGCCGGCCGCGCGGCAACAGCCGCGGCCGCGCGTGTTCGTCGGCGGGAAGGGTGACCGGCTGCTCGCGCTTGTCGCCGCGCACGCCGACGGCTGGAACACGTGCTGGGCGTGGACAACCGACGACTATCGCGAGCGCCTCGCGGTGCTCGACGCGGCGTGCGCCGCCGTTGGACGCGACCCGGCGTCGGTGTGGCGGACGCTCGGGCTCTACGCGCTCTGCGGAGAGGACGAGGTCGACCTCGAGCGTCGGTTCGAGCGGCTCAAGGCCGCAACGCCGGCCGGGGTGCTCGACAACGTCTCGTTGGCGCAGTGGCGGCGGGGCCGGCTGGTCGGCACGGTCGGGGAGGTCCGTGCGCAGGCTGCGGAGTGGGAGGCGCTCGGCGTCGAGACCCTCATCCTGGGCGTCGGCGCGTTGCCCTTCCAGGTCGGACATCCCGACGACATCGTCATGCTCGGCGCGGCCCTCGTCCGCTGAGGCGGGGCAAGGTACCCTCTGCGCACGTAGGCCACCGGAAAGGTGCCGCACATGAGTCTCGGGCCCACTGAACTTCTCATCATCCTGCTCATCGTCCTCTTGCTCTTCGGTGGCGCCAAGCTCCCGAAGCTCGCCCGCTCGCTCGGCGAGGCGTCGCGCGAGTTCAAGAAGGGCGTCGACGACAAGGACAAAGAAGAGAAGAAGGACGACGGCAAGACCGCGTCGTCCTGAGCGTCACGAATCGTCGCGCCGGCGACGGGCGCGCGATTACGTCGGGTTGAGTTGACGGCGCCGCCGCAGGATGCGGCGCCGTTCCCGTTCCGAGGCGCCGCCCCACACGCCGTGCTCGATCCGGAACTTCAACGCGTACTCGAGGCACTCGACGCGCACCGGGCAGTTGCCGCAGATGCGCTGCGCGAACTCGACGCCCACGCCGTCGGAAGGAAAGAACTCAGAAGGAGTGGCGCCGCGACACTTGGCACGGAGCATCCAGTCGTAGTCGTCCGGGGACTCTTCCATGCACTCGCCTCCAGGGCCAGGTACGGATCCGTGGTTCCCCGAGTTCAACGGGTCGAACTCCCGTTGCCGATTCTGACAGTCTCCAGCCGGATGATGGGGAACGCTCTCAGCACATTCTCAGACGCTGGCGGAATGCCATTGGTGCCGCACGGTTGGCTAGAAAGTTCGAACGTCCACCACGGAGGAAACATGTCGGAGCAGGACGAGGCGGGGACCGAGCCGCCGACGGGTTCCGGGAATGTCGAACCGGGCCCCGTCGTTGATGGACTCGACGGCCCGGCCGGTCGCGAAGTTGCCCCACCCCAGGGTGATGACGTTGTCCAGCCAACACCGGCCCCGTCCGTCCTCCCCGGGTCGTCGACCGCCCCCCCGGGCGACCCGGGTGACCCCTCGGCCGGCTCGTCGGTGCCCCCGCCCGACGAGCCGCCGGGGTGGCCTTCGCACGAGCCCGCCAACCCATGGGCCCCACCTGCCGCCGGCTCGCCATCGTCCGCGCCGGGCACGCCGTTGCCCCCGATGTCGGACGCCCCGACCCTGCCGTACGGGTGGACGCCGAGCTGGACCCCGGCGCCGGCCGTGGCGGCCGCGGCTCCGCCACCTCCTCCGGGTGCGTGGACCGCTCCCGTCGCGCCGTCGCCGCCGGCCGAACCGCCCCGGCGTGGGGGCGGAGCCCGCTCGGCCCTGATCGGCGGGCTCGTCGGTGCGCTGGTGGCCGCGCTGGTCACCGCCGGATCGTTCGTCGCGTTCGGCCACGACCACTCGTCGTCGTCGACGCCCGCGACCTCGCCGCTGCGCCCGGCCTCGGTCATCGTGCACAACGGCGACATTCAGGCGATCCTGCGCAAGGTGCAGCCCGCGGTCGTGCGCATCGACGTCAACGGTCCCGACGGTCAGGGCACCGGGACCGGGTTCATCGTCCAGAGCGACGGTGTCATCGTCACCAACGCGCACGTCGCCGCCGACGCGTTCACGATCAAGGTGACCCTTGCCGACGCGCGCACCGCGACGGCGTCGGTCATCGGTATCGACGCTGCGCACGACCTTGCGGTCGTGAAGGTCGGTCTGACGCACCTACCCACCGTCGTGCTCGGTGACTCGGATGCGGTCGAGGTCGGCGATTCGGTCGTCGCGATCGGCAACGCGCTCGCGCTCGAGGGCACGCCCACGGTGACGTCGGGAATCGTCTCGGCCCTGCACCGCACGATCTCGACCGAGAACAGCACGCTGCACGATGTGATCCAGACCGACGCCGCGATCAACCCCGGCAACTCGGGCGGTCCGCTGCTCGACTCGTCGGGCCGGGTCATCGGCATCAACACCGCCATCGCGTCGCCCGCCGACGCCAACAACATCGGCTTCGCCATCGCCATCTCGTCGGCCGAGCCAACGTTGCAGAAGCTCGAGTCGGGCCAGAGCAAGCCGCAAGTCTCGGGATTCCTCGGCGTCGAGGTCGAGTCGGTCACGAGCGACCTCGCGGCGCAGGCGAACCTTCACGTCTCGCACGGCGCGTACGTCGCGGATGTCACGCCGTCGTCGCCTGCGGACAAGGGCGGGATTCGCGTCGGCGATGTCATCGTGAAGTTCGACACGACCGGCATCACCACCGCGCCGGCGTTGACGAGCGCGGTCAAGGGTCACAAGCCGGGTGCGAACGTGGCCGTCGTCGTGAATCGCGCCGGAAAGCAGCTGACGTTGCACGCGACGCTCGCTACCCGTCCTGCGAGCTGAGGCCGGTAGAGTCGCCTGATGGCCATGGAACCCGAGGAGCTCGAGAACGTCCCGCCGCAGGGGCACGTGCGCGTCGTCTACCTCGGCCCGGTCGCTCCGCACTGGGACATTCACCGCGTGTTCGGTGACCCCAAGGCGATCGACGAGTTCGCGCAGCGGGCCCAGGCCCGCCTGCAGCTGCTGCCGCCCCACGATCCGCAGTTCCGCCGGAACCGTGAGCGCGTCGCACGCGACGCCGAGCGCGAGCACCTCATCCTCGAATGGGACCTCGGCTACGACGAAGGCGAGTAGCGAGGCGCCGGATCAGGCCTCGTCGGGCTTCGTCTCGGGCTCATCGCCCGGACGGGGGAGATCGCCGGTCACCATGAACGCGACCCAGCGGCCGATCTGCACCGCGTGGTCCGCGACCCGCTCGTAGTACCGCCCGACGAGCGCCATCTGCACGGCCCGCTGGAGGATCCCCTCGTCGAGCTTGTCCGAGGTGAGGATCGCCCGGAACAGATCCTTCTGCAGGTCGTCCATGACGTCGTCCATGTCGGGGAGCGCGGCGGCGAGGGCGAGGTCGCCGTCGGCGAACGCGTCGACCGCGGCGCGCATCTGCACCTGCGCCTGGTCGCCCATGCGTTCGAGGATGCCGCGAACGCGCGGCGGGAGCTCCTGCGGGTAGAGCCGGCGGGCCGCCTTGGCGACGGTGACCATGAGGTCTCCGCTGAGCTGGATCTCGTGCAGGATGCGCAACACCGCGAGCACGGCCCGGAGGTCGCCCGCGGTCGGCTGCTGCATCGCGAGCAGCCGGTACGCGCCGAGCTCGATGTGGTGGTTGAGGTCGTTGATCTGGCGGTCGTCGGCGATCACCTGGTCGACGAGCGCGAGGTCGGCGTCGAGGAGTGCGTGGGTGCCGGCGCCGATCGCCTCGGTCACGAGGGCGGCCAGGCGGATCACGTCCATGCGCAGATCGTCGAGGGCGTCCTGGAATCCGTGGCGCCCACCCGACTCGGTCATCGTCACCCGCATCCTCCGTATCGCCGACATCGTGACTGCCTACCCATCATGGGTCGTCGTGCTGCAGCCCGCGGCCGACATCACGAATCCGCGGTGAACGTTCGCATCCCGTTTGCCGCGATGTCACCTGGTGGCCACGCCGATCTTGCATCGCGCCTGGTCGCAGGCTCCGCACCCAGATGTTACGGGTTGTTCACCTCCCGGCCACCCCGCGGACAGCCCGTCGCTGCCCGCGGGTCGCAAGCTGGATTCGCAACGCTGACCCCTCGAGGAGGCCCCGCCCGATGACAACCTTCCTACGTCGCAACGCGCTCGTTCCGCTCGCCGCGGTGATCCTGGTGCTCGCCGCCGCCTGCGGCAGCAGTGGCAGCGGCAAGCCTGCGGCCACGGGCCCCGGTGGCAGCACGAGCGCGAAGCTCCCGGCGACGACGCTGAAGGGATCGGGCTCGTCGTTCCAGGACCCGTTCGACGAAGAGGTCTTCCGCGACTTCACCACCGACGCGCAACCCAACGTGACGGTCAACTACAACCCCGCCGGGTCGGGGCAGGGCCAGACCGACCTCGAGGGGCAGCTCGTCGACTTCGCAGGCTCCGACAGCCTCGTGGTGCCGGGCGACGTGACGAAGTTCAAGGGCGGGGCGTTCCTGTACATCCCGATCGTCTCGGCACCGATCACGATCTCGTACAACCTGAGTGGCGTGACCAAGCTCACGCTCTCGGCCGCGACGATCGCCAAGATCTTCTCGACCAAGATCACGAAGTGGGACGCGTCGGAGATCGCGGCCGACAACCCGGGTGTCACGCTGCCGTCGACGTCGATCACGGTGGTGCACCGCAGTGACGGCTCGGGCACGACCAACAACTTCACGACGTACCTCACCCAAGCGGCCGCGAGCGACTGGACCCTGGGGAGTGGCAAGACGGTGAACTGGGCGAGCAGCACGATCGGGGCCGCCAAGAACGCGGGCGTCGCCGGCAAGATCAAGAGCACCGACGGTGCGATCGGTTACGTCGACTTCGCGGACGCAACCCTGGCGCAGTTGAGCGTCGCGTCCGTGAAGAACTCGGCGGGCACCGCCGTGCCGCCGACCCTTGCCGGAGCGACCGCGGCCATGGCGGCCGCGACGGTGACGGCCGACGTCACCGTCTCGCCGATGAACGCATCCGGACCCGACGCGTATCCGATCACGTCGCCGACGTACATCATCGTGTACGCGAAGCAGACGAGCCACGCTCAGGGCACCGCGCTCAAGGCCTTGCTCGAGTACGTGCTCGACGCGGGTCAGTCGAAGGCCGAGGCGCTCAACTTCGCCGCACTGCCTCCGGCGCTGCTCGCGAAGGCCAAGGCTCAAGTCGACAAGATCGTTGTCCCCTAGCATGGCTCGGACCGGGCAGGCGATCACGTCACTGCAAGGTCCGCCACCCATCTGATGGTCGCCGAATCACCGTCTCAGGACTCCGCGCCGGTCGCCCACCTCACCGACGGCCACCGGCCTCCGGGTCGCGTCGTCGACGTCGGGTTCCGGTTGCTGGCGATGCTCGCCGGCTTCTCGGTGCTGATCATCCTCGGCCTCATCGCGTTCTCGACGACGCACACCGCGTGGCCCGCGTTCTCGAAAGAGGGCATCCACTTCTTCACGTCGACGACGTGGGACGTCCCGAAGCAGCGCTTCGGCGCGCTGGCGTTCATCGGCGGGACGCTCCTCGTGTCCGCGATCGCGCTGGTGTTCGCGGTGCCGGTGAGCATCGGGCTGGCGTTGTTCATCACCGAGATCGCGCCGGGGAAGTTGCGGCGTTGGATCGTCACCGTCGTCGACCTGCTCGCCGCGGTTCCGTCGGTCGTCTACGGGCTCTGGGGGCTCCTGGTCGTCGCGCCGAAGATCATCGGCTTCTACAAGGACCTCGCGTCGGACTTTGCGCACGTTCCGATCCTCAACACGTTGCTGTCGGGCCGGCCGCTGAGTGGGGTGAGCTTCATGACGGCCGGGCTCGTCGTCGGTCTCATGATCACGCCGATCATCACGTCGATCACACGCGAGGTCTTCGTGACCGTGCCCACGGCACAGAAGGAGGCGGCGGTCGCGCTGGGCGCAACCCGATGGGAGATGATTCGCGGCGCGGTGTTCCCGCACAGTCGCGGCGGGATCGTCGGCGCCGTGCTCATCGGTCTCGGGCGCGCGATGGGCGAGACGATCGCCGTCGTGCTGCTCATCGGCTCGTCGACGGAGCTCACCGGTCGGCTGTTCTCGCCCGGTGAGACGATGGCCTCGGTGATCGTGAACCAGTTCGGCGAGGCGCAGGATCTGTACCGCGCGGCGCTCGTCGGCCTCGGCGTCGCGCTCTTCGCCATCACCATCATCATCGGTGTCATCGCCCGCGGCCTCGTCGCCCGGGTCGAGGCGCGCGCGGGTGGCGCATGACCGCCATCACGGCCGGCGTTCCGGTCACCCGCCTCGGTCCCGCCGCGAAGCACCGATCGCGTGCGATTCGAAACGGCTTCGCAACCGCGTGCATCGTGCTGTCGTTCATCATCGTGCTCGTGCCGCTCGCGCTGCTCGTCGGGTACGTCGTGGCGCGCGGCCACCAGCTCTTCAGCTACGCGTTCCTCACCAAGGACATCCCGACCCAGATCACTCCCGGACCGGGCATGGGGCCCGCCGTCTTCGGCACGTTGCTGATCACCGGCGCGGCGACCGCGATGGCGGTGCCGCTCGGGGTGCTCGGCGGCGTCTACCTGAGTGAGTACGGGCGCCGCAGCGTGATCGCGCGCGTGCTGCGGTTCTTCGCGGAGATCATGACCGGGGTCCCCTCGATCGTGATGGGCCTCTTCATCTACACGGCCGTCGTCCTGAAGACCAAGAACCTGAACGCGTTCGCCGGCGCCTTGGCGTTGGCCTGTCTGATGCTCCCGATCGTCATCCGCACCACCGACGAGATGCTGCGGCTCGTGCCCGCGGAGCTCCGGGAGGGGAGCACCGCGCTCGGGAGTCGCCAGGCCCGCACGATCATGCGAATCGTCCTTCCCGCGGCGGCGCCCGGCATCGTGAGCGGCGCGTTGCTCGCGGTCGCGAGAGCCGCCGGAGAGACCGCTCCGCTCATCTTCGTGCTCAGCCCCGTCTACCGCACGAATCGCTCGCTCTTCCACGGCGGGAACACGGCCCTGTCGGTGCAGATCTTCCAGAACGCGAGCTCGCCGTACGCTGCATCGCAGCAGCGGGCCTGGGCCGCGGCACTGACGTTGATCGGGATCGTGTTCGTCTTCACCGTGCTCGCCCGAATCTTCACCGCGATCTACTCGCGTCGTTCGACCGCCTCATGACCCAGGAGGAACCGGTGCCCGATACCGAGACGATGATTCCTCGGCTGCAGCCCTCGGCAGTTTCGTCTCGCGAGACTGACGATGACCCGCGCGTGACCGTGTTCGAGCTCTCGCACCTGACGGTCCACTACGGGACCGTGCTCGCGGTCGAAGACGTCGACCTCGACATCTCGGCGCGGGAGATCACGGCCTTCATCGGCCCCTCGGGCTGCGGCAAGACGACCGTGCTGCGCTGCCTCAACCGCATGCACGACCTCACGCCCGAGGCGCGCATCACCGGGACGGTCCGCTACCACGGTGAGGATCTCTACGGTCCGAAGGTCGACTCGGCCGAGGTCCGCCGGCGCATCGGCATGGTGTTCCAGAAGCCCAACCCGTTCCCGAAGTCGGTGTACGACAACGTGGCGTACGGGCCGCGCATCAACGGTGTGAAGCGGTCGGAGCTCGACACGATCGTCGAGTCGGCGTTGACTTCCGCCGCGCTCTGGGACGAGGTCAAGGACAAGCTGAAGAAGAGCGCGCTCGCGCTTTCGGGCGGTCAGCAGCAGCGGCTGTGCATCGCGCGGGCGATCGCAGTGAAGCCCGACGTCATCCTCATGGACGAGCCGTGCTCCGCGCTCGACCCGATCGCGACGGCGCGCATCGAAGACCTGATGACCGACCTCAAGCGCGACTACACGATCGTCATCGTGACCCACAACATGCAGCAGGCCGCGCGGGTGTCGGACCGCACCGGCTTCTTCACCGCCGAGGTCGTCGACGGCAACCGCCGCGGCCGCCTCGTGGAGTACGACCGCACCGAGGTGATCTTCACGCGTCCCACCGATTCGCGCACTGAGGGCTACATCACCGGGAGGTTCGGATGAAGCCGGACGCGCGAAACCTCACGAACCGGCGCGCATGACTGCGCTGGCGCTGGTCTTCTTCGTCTGCGCCGTCGCCCTGCTTGTCGCGGTGCTCATCAGCGCGCGCCGGCTCGAGCGTCGGGTTGCGGCGCTCGCCGAACCCAACGATGCCGACGCGAACCCTGCGCCGACCGAGCGGATCGACGCGATGCTCGCGCAGCTCGAAGTCGACGCCGAGGGACTGCGCGTCGATCGCGACCGGCTCGCCGCTGCACTGCACGCCGTGCCCGACGGCGTGACGGTGGTCGGTCGCGACGGCCACGTGCTCGTCTGCAACGCGGCCGCCACCCGCTTCAGCGGCGCGCGTCACTCCGACGCGGTCGCGGAGCAGGCCATCGGTGAGCTGCTCGACCAGGCGTTGCACGGTCAGCCCGCGGAGCGCGAGCTGATTCTGTTCGGGCCGCCCCGCCAGACGCTGCATCTGCGCGCGTTCCCGCTCCCGCAGGATGGATCGCCGAGCGGGGCCGTAGCGTTCGTCCGCGACGTCACCGAGGCTCGGCGCATCGAGAGCATGCGCCGCGACTTCGTGGCCAACGTCAGCCACGAGCTGCGCACGCCGATCGGCGCGCTGGCGGTGCTCGCCGAGACGATTGCGGCCGGCACCGACGGAGAAGTCACCGCGCGGTTGGCGGAGCGGATGGTGAGTGAGAGCGAGCGGCTCGCGCGCATCGTCGAGGACCTCCTCGACCTCAGCATCGTCGAGGCTCAGGAACGCGCCGGCCGCGAGCCACTGCCGATCATCGCGCTCGTCGGCGACGCCGTCGATCAGGTCCGATTGGCGGCCGAAGACGCGAGGATCTCCATCGACGCGTCGAACGTTCCCGCCAACCTCCGGGTCGACTGCGATCGCCGGCAGGTCGTCAGCGCGATCTACAACCTGCTCGACAACGCGGTGAAGTACAGCGAGTCCGGCCAGCCCGTCGAGGTGACGGCGGAGCTGCGCGACGCGCGCTGCGCGATCGCGGTGCGCGACCACGGGATCGGGATCCCGTCGCGCGACCTCGAACGGGTCTTCGAGCGTTTCTACCGTGTCGACCGCGCGCGGAGCCGCCAGACCGGCGGCACCGGTCTCGGTCTCGCAATCGTGCGCCACGTCGCCCAGAACCACGGCGGTGAGGTCACGGTCGAGTCGCACGAAGGTGAAGGAACCACCTTCACACTCCTCCTCCCGTCCGCCGCGCCCGTCGCCCGTGATCTCTCCGAGGCTTCCTGATGGCCGACGATCCGCCGCTGGTTCTCGTTGTCGACGACGAGCAGTCGTACCGCGACGCGCTGTCGGTCACGCTCCAGCGCGAGGGCTTCCTCGTCGTGACCGCGGCCGACGGTGCCGAGGCGATCGAGCGCTTCGACGCGACGAGGCCCGCGCTGATCCTGCTCGACGTGATGCTGCCGAAGATCTCCGGGATCGACGTCTGCCGTGAGATCCGCTCGCGCTCGAAGGTGCCGATCATCATGGTCACCGCGCGCAACGGTGAGATCGACGCCGTCGTCGGGCTCGAGGTCGGCGCGGATGACTACGTCTCCAAGCCGTTTCGCCTGCGCGAGCTGACCGCGCGCGTGCGCGCCGCGCTCCGACGGGTGCCGACCGACGTGGATCCCGAGCAGATCGACCGTCCCGATCAGCTCGAGGTCGGCGACGTGCGCGTCGACACCGCGCGTCACGAAGTGTGGGTGCGCGGCGAGATCGCGGCGCTGCCGCTCAAAGAGTTCGAGCTCCTCGAGTTCCTGCTCACGAACGCCGGGCGGGTGCTGACCCGCGACGTGCTCATCGACCGCATCTGGGGGCCGAACTACTTCGGCGACACGAAGACGCTCGATGTCCACATCAAACGGCTCCGCGCCAAGATCGAGAGTGATCCCGCGAGCCCGACGCGCATCGTGACGGTGCGCGGTGTCGGCTACCGGTACGAGAAGCCGCGGAACCTGAGCGCGGCGCCCGCCTGAGTCGTTCGCGTCAGCGGCGGCGCGGCAGCAGGTCGTCGGAGATCGGGGCGAAGTCGGCGATCGTCGCCGCGATCGGGTCGCGCGGTGCGACGGGTGCCTGCTCGACCGGTGAGACCGGGAGGACCGGTGCGCGCTCGAACGATGCCATCGGTATCACCGGCGCGACGGGTGCGACCGGTGCGACCGCGACGACCGGTGGTGCCGGCGCGACCGCCACGACCGGAGTGACCGCCACGACCGGAGTGACGGGCGCGATGGGCGTGATGGGAGTGACGAGAGCGACCTGAGTGACCTGAGTGACCGGCTCGTCGGGCGCGGCGACCGGTGCCACCACCGCGGGCTCGGGTGCGACCACGACCGCCTCGCGCTTGTCGAGGTACGGCGCCAACGCGTCGGCGATCAAGGCCTCGGACTCGGAGGGCGTCGAGCGTTTCGACGCCTTCTCGTCTCCGGAACCCATCATGTCGGAAAACCGCATTCGCCCTGCTCCTCGTGCCGGCCCGGTTGCCCGGAGGCGCCAACGTATGACTCTGCATCGGCGCCGAACCGGGCGGACCTTACGGGTTACGCGCCAGGGCCCCGATGACCGCCGAGAGCGGGCCGCGCCAGGATTCGAGCCCCGGAACGACGGCCCCGGGCACCTTCGCGGCGTCGTCGGCCCGGCGGAGCGCGACCAGGTCGCCGGCGTCGCGACCTCGTGCGAATGCGGCGGCCCCCCGTTCGTCGAGCGACCCGCCCTGCGCCGCCAGGGTGACGATGCTGCGTGCCGAAAGCGCGGCCCGGTAGTCGGCGTCGATCGCGATGAGATAGCGCTTGGCCTCGGCGTGGCCGGCGACAAGCCGGGCGACGCGCGCGCCGAGCAGCGGCCGGATGGCGTCGGCACCGATGCGGGCGTGGCGATCGGGTGCGTCGGGGACGAGGGCCGTGCCGATGTCGTGCACGAGCCCGGCGACCTGGAGCTCGACATCGTCGGGCGCGACCTCGCGCAGACGGGCCGCGCACTGCAACGCGTGCGCGAGCAGGTCGACGTCTTCTTCGTCGGCGTGCACCGCGCTCGCGGCGAGGAGGTCGACGAGCGCGTCGAGCGACTCGACGGGCGCGCCCGACTCGGCCGCTCGGGAACCGGCGCTCACTCGCCGGGCTCGGGCGGCGGAGGGAGATACGTCGCGCCGCTGATCTCGCTGCCGCGTTCGGCTTCGAGCACCCACGTGCAGCCCTTTGGGCAACGCGGATCGGGCCCGAGGTCGATGCCACCCGCGGCGAGGCTCTCGAGCACGGCGGGAATGACGTCGCCGTGGCTGCAGAGCACCGCGCCGGTGCCCATGTGCTTGCCGATGATCGCGAACACCGAGTCGAGGTCGCCGCCCTCGGCGAGCGCATCGTCGGGCTCGATCGCGAGCCGCCGCGCGCCGGCGATCGGCGCCACCGTCTCCATGCAGCGCAGGTACGGGCTGCTGAGCACGCGGTCGAAGCGCGCGTCCGACAAGAGGTCGAGGATGCCCCGCGCCTGCGCGCGTCCGGCGCGGCTGAGCGGTCGAAGCCAGTCTTCCTGCCGCCACAGGCTGCGATCGCCGGCCTTCGCGTGCCGGACGAAATAGATCGTCATCGCCTCACTCCGAGTCGCCGGGCCAGGGCTTGATCGTGTTCGTAGGTGAGCAGTGTGCTCGCGTCGCCCGGCGCGAGCCAGCGCAGGTCGTCGACCTCGTCGTTCGGGATCGTCGCGACGCCACCGACGACGGTCATCATCCAGTAACGCACGCGTTTCGGTCGCCCGCGGTTGTCGACGTAGCGCACCGTGTCGAGCTCTTCTCCGAGCGCGACGTCGAAACCGGTCTCTTCGCGCACTTCGCGCGCCGCGGCCGCTTCGTCGCTCTCGCCCTTCTCGACCTTGCCTTTCGGGAACGACCAGTCGTCGTACTTCGGGCGGTGCACGAGCAGCACCTCGATGCCGCCGCCCGTCTCATCTGCGGCTCTCGTCACGAGCCCTCCGGCCGCCGCGACCTCGGCTCCCTTCTCGCGGCTCAACGTGCCCGCCGGGCTAGAGCCAGGTCCGGAGCTGCCGACGGCTCGCGCGCTTCCACGCGCACGGGAGCGCGGCGGTGGCCGCGAGCGCGTCGACGCGCAGCAACCCCGCGAGCATGCCGACGGCGTACGCCTCGACGGGGTCGCCGCCGGGCTCGATCCGCGCCCGGAGCCATGCTTCGGCCACGACCGCGTCCTGGTGGTCGCCGAGCACGTCCTGCAGGGCGGTGAGGGCGGCCGCGAACTTCCTCGGTTGCTCGCTGTCGACCGCACGGGCGACGGCCTCGACGGCGTACCGCGCCCGTTTGGCGCGGATGCGGACCGCGTGCAACGCAGGATCGGGCGGGTCGGCACCCAGGGCGCGGTAGTCGCGGCGCAACTGCTTCCACGGCCGCAGCGCGAGGCGCGTGAGGTCGCTCGTCGTCGCCGACACCGCGTCGGGTCGCATGCGCGGTGCCATCGCGGCCTGCACGAGCCGGTCGACGAGGTCGAGATAGCGAGAGCTGCGGAGCACCTGGAGTACGCGGTCGTAGGCCGCGGTGCGATCGCCGGCCGCGGCGTCGAGCACGGGCGCAACCCGGCGCGCGATGTCGGCCGGCAGCGCCGGCGCCCGACCGCGCAAGTGGCCGAGCATCACTTCGGCTTCGCGTGCCCCGCCGAGCTCGGCGCCGAGCCAACGCAACTCGCTGCGCAGCTCCTCGACCCACACGGGGTCGAGGAGCGGGGTGAACGTGCGCAGGTCGGAGCGGAGCCGCCGGGTCGCGACGCGCGCCTGATGCACGCCCTCAGGATCCTCACCGACGCGCGCGATCGGATCGGCGGTGAGCAGGCGCTGCGCCGACGCGTCGAGCGCGTCGCGGATCACCGCGGCGACGGTTCCCCCCGGTATCACCGGCACGATGCTCGCCCCCACCACGTGCGCCCCCGTGAACGGGGCAACGTCAGCGGTCATTCGAATGGTTCAGATGGTGCTCGTCGTCGGTGCCGATGCGCGCCTGCGCACGCGCGAGCGCGAGCTCCTGGAGCCGGCGCTGCAGCTCGACCCCGGTGCCGGTGTGCACCTTGTGCCACGTGCCGTCGGCGCTGAGGTCCCACGCACCGACGTCGTCGGCGAGACCGACTTCGAGGATCTCGTCGAGGCGGGCCTGGAGGGTCGGTCCGGTGACGGTGAGCAGTGCCTCGATGCGGCGGTCGAGGTTCCTGGGCATGAGGTCGGCAGAGCCAATGAGATATTCGGCCGGTCCTTCGCGCGGCCCGAACCGGAAGATGCGGGAGTGCTCGAGGAAGCGTCCGACGATCGAGCGGACGCGGATGTGCTCCGAGAGTCCCGGCACGCCGGGGCGCAGGCAGCAGATGCCGCGGATCAGCAGGTCGATCTCGGCGCCCTTGCCGTTCGCGTCGTAGAACGCGTCGATCAGCTCGGGATCGACGAGCGCGTTCATCTTCATCACGATCCGGCCGCCCGGACGTCCCTGCTCCGCGATCCGTCGCGTCAGCTCCGGACGCAGCGACGACGGCGCGACGATCAGCCGCCGCAGCGCGCGCGGGCGTCCATAGCCGGTGAGGTAGTTGAACAGCTCCGACAGGTCGGCGCCGAGGGCCGGGTCGGCGGAGAACACGCCGAGGTCCTCGTACAGCGTCGCGGTCTTCGGGTTGTAGTTGCCGGTGCCGACGTGGCAGTAGCGCCGGATGCCGTCGGCTTCCTGGCGCACGACGAGCAGGACCTTGCAGTGCGTCTTCAGGCCGACGAGCCCGTAGACGACGTGGACGCCGGCCTGCTCGAGGCTGCGGGCCCGTTCGATGTTCGCCTGCTCGTCGAAACGGGCCTTGAGCTCGACGAGGGTCACGACCTGCTTGCCCTCGCGCGCGGCCTTGGCCAGTGACGCGACGATGCCGGCCTCGTCGCCGCCGGCCCGGTACAGCGTCTGCTTGATCGCGAGCACGCGCGGATCACGGGCCGCGGCGGCGACGAATGCCTCGACGCTCGCCGCGAACGACTCGTACGGAAGGTGCACGAGCACGTCGCCGGCGCGGATGTCGGCGAAGATGTCGTCGCCTTCGAGGCCGGGCGGAACCACGCCGCGCCACGGCGGGTATTTCAAGTCGTCGCGGTGCAGCTCGTAGAGCGACCAGAGGCCGGCGAGGTCGAGGGGCGCGTCGATCACCGAGACTTCGGTCGGCTCGAGCTCGAGCTCGCGGCACAGCAGGTCGAGCACTTCCGACGTCATCGACGTGTCGATCTCGAGCCGCACCGACCGGCCGAACTTCGTGCGTTGCTGCAGCACGACCTCGATCGCGCTGAGCAGGTCCTCCGATTCGTCGGAGAGCTCGAAGTCGGTGTCGCGCGTGACCCGGAAGACGTGGTGACCGAGCACCGACATGCCCGGGAACAGCGCGTCGAGGTGGGCCGCGATCACCTGCTCGAGCGGCACGAACCGTTCGCCGTCGGGGAGAGCGATGAAGCGCGGCAACAACGGCGGGACCTTCACCCGCGCGAAGCGGTCCTCGCCGAGCGCGGGGTCGCGCACCGTGATGGCCAGGTTGAGCGAGAGGTTCGAGATGTACGGGAACGGGTGTGCGGGGTCGACGGCGAGGGGAGTGAGCACCGGGAAGATGAGCTCTTCGAAGACGCCGTCGAGGTGCTTGCGGTCGTCGCCGTCGAGATCGTCCCAGCACACGAACCGGATGCCGGCCTGGTCGAGCGCGGGCCCGATCTCCTTCGTGAACACGGCTGCCTGCCGGTTCACGAGCTCGTCGACGCGCGCCCGGATCAGCTGGAGCTGATCGAGCTGGTCGAGACCGTCGGGCGACGTGAGGCGCAGACCGGAGTCGATCTGGTCCTTCAGCGCCGAGACGCGCACCTGGAAGAACTCGTCGAGGTTCTGCGAGAAGATCGCGAGGAACTTGGCCCGCTCGAGCACGGGCAGCGCGGAATCTTCGGCGAGGGCTAGCACTCGGGCATTGAAGTCGAGCCACGAGAGCTCGCGATTGAGATAGCGAGCGTCGGGTTCGACGGGGTCGCCCACGACCGCGTCAGTGAGGCTCATCAGGAGGTCATCGTACGTGAGGTGACTCTTGTCCACCCTCGGCCGGCCGCCCGACGCCCGTGGGAGTCTGGTCGTGCGGCCGCCGCTGGTGTGAAGACCGGGTCGATCGAGGGGTCGACGACTCCGGTGCTGCCCGGCCGGGGACCGGGCTCCGGCTGAGGGGTGCCGGGCAGCTCGCGCTGCGGTCACGACCGTATTGGCCCGACGTGTCGGCCCGGTGGCGACGACGTAACGACGGAGTGGCGAAGCGACGAACAGCACCGCGCGCGTCGGCCCAGGGTGTGCGAGGTGTGCGAGGAGTGTCCGAGGTGTGCGCAGGCGGCCGGATGGGGAATGCGTTCTCCGATGATTCGCGTGGCAACGAGCCGATACCCTGGCCCGACGGACGTGCGAACAACGATCGAGAGCCCGGCGTCGCCCTTCTCGAAGCTCGCGCTGGCCCATGCGATCGGGGTGAGCGGCGACATCTTCGTGACGGTCGCCCTCGCGGATTCCATCTTCTTCAGCGCCGACCCCGGCGCGGCGCGACCCAAGGTCTTGTTGTACCTGTTCTTCACGATGGCGCCGTTCGCGATCGTGGCCCCGGTGCTCGGCCCGTTCATCGACCGCAGCCGCGGCGGGCGCCGCCTGCTGTTCATGGCCTCGTGCGCGGGCCGCGCGCTGCTCTGCCTCTTCATGGCGGCGAACATCAAGGGCCTCGCCCTCTACCCGCTCGCATTCGGATCGCTCGTGCTCTCGAAGGGGCAGGGGATCGCCAAGAGCGCGCTCGTGCCGGCGGTGGTCGACAACGAGTCCGAGCTCGTGCGCGCCAACTCCCGGTTGCAGCTGATCTCCGTGCTCGCAGGAACCGTGGCCGGCTCGATCGCGGCCGCGTTCCTGAAGACGGTCGGCGGCGGGTGGGTCCTGCGGGCCGGCGCGTTCGTGTTCGTCGCCGCGACCATCGCGTCGTTCCGCATCCCGCGAGCGAAACAAGCCGGGGAAGCCGAGACCACCGAGGAACGACGCGAGCTGCACCTGTCGAGCATCCGCGCCGCCGGCACGGCGATGGGCCTGTTGCGCGGCGCCGTCGGCTTCATGACCTTCTTCGCGGCGCTCCTCTTGAAGCAGCACGGGGAACCTGCCTGGGTCTACGGGTTCGTCATCGCGATGAGCGCGTCGGGCAACGGTGTCGGCGTGGTGCTCGCGCCGTTTTTGCGCCGCAAGATCCGCGAAGAGTGGATCCTGAGCGGCTCGGTCCTGCTGCCGGCGGTCCTGCTCATCTTCGCGGCGCGCTCGTCGGGTCGCGCGTCGCTGTCGATCGCGGCGTTCGCGATCGCGGGGGGAGCCGCGTGCGCGCGTCTCGTGTTCGACAGCCTCGTGCAGCGCGACGCGCCCGACGCCGCGCGCGGCCGCGCGTTCGCGCGCTTCGAGACGCGCTTCCAACTCGTCTGGGTCGTCGGTGCGGTCGTCGCGGTGGCGTACCACTGGAAGGAACGGGGCGGGTTGTTCCTGCTCGCGTTGTTGCTGCTCTTCGCGGGTCTCTCCTACGTCGGCACCGCGCGCCGCACGCCAGTGCTCGCCGAGGGCACGGAACCGGCCGACGGCGAGTCCGCAGCCGGCGACGCGACGGCGGAAGCCGCCCGGCGCGTCGCGAGACGCCACCTCCGGGCCGGGGTGCGCGCGCGGAAGCCACGGTCGGCGCCGACCCCCTCGGACGAGCCGCCCGACGCGTTTCCCGCCGGCAGTTAGCCGGAGTTACCGGGCTATCGCCGCAATTCGTGCGCAGCGCACGCGGCGAACCGACAGACTGCGCCCCGTGGATGTCGAGTACCGCCCCATCGCGCTCGACGAGTTCGACGCCTTCCTGCGCGCCGGTATCGTCGCGTTCGGCCAGGAGCCGCTCGCGCCGGAGACTCCGCTTGGCTTCGCAGTGTCGGAGCTCGACCGCACGCGCGCCGCGTTCTTCGGCGACGAGCTCGTCGGTTCGGCACGGAACTACTCGTTCGAGCTCACGCTGCCCGGCGGCGCCGTGGTTCCGGCCGCGGGCGTGAGTTGGATCGCGGTATTGCACTCGCACCGGCGCCGCGGCGTGCTGCGAGGAATGATGGCCGCGCTCGACGACGATGCGGTTGCGCACGGCGACGCGGTGTCGATCCTCACGGCATCGGAAGGTGGGATATACGGCCGGTTCGGGTACGGCGCCGCAACGTGGCGCACGCACCTGCACGTGGACCGGGCGCACGCCGCGTTCGTGTCGGCGCCGCCCGACGGTGGCCAGTTCCACTACCTCTCGCGAGCCGAGGCGCTCGAGCGTTTCCCGGCGGTGTTCGCGCGCGCGATGCCCCTGCGCTCGGGCATGGTCTCGAGGCCCGACGCATGGTGGGAGGAGTCGCTCTTCAACTTCGCGCCGCCGAGCAAGGCGTCCTTCTTCGTGCTCCACGAAGCCGACGACGGAACCCCCGACGGGTTCCTCACCTATGAGATCTCCGGCGACTTCGCGGAGGGGATCAACCGCAAGACGCTGCGCGTCCTCGACATGGTCGCGTTGACATCCGACGTCAGGGCGCTGCTGTGGCAGTTCGCGTTCTCGGTGGATCTCGTCGAGACGGTCTCCGCTTCGCAGATCGCACCCGACGATCCTCTGCGGTTCCTGCTGACCGACCTCCGCCGGTTCCGCGTCGACGCGGTGAACGACCATCTCTGGCTCAAGGTCATCGACGTCGAACGCGCGCTCGCTGCCCGGCGGTACGCGACGACCGAGTGCGTCGTGCTCGAGATCCACGACGGGTCGACCGTGACCCGCGTCGAGCTCGACGGTGCTCCCGACCGCGCCCAGTGCCGCACCACGAAGGCATCACCGGATCTGGTGATGGGGATCTCGCAGCTCGGCTCGATCTATCTGGGCGGCGTGCGCTCCGAGCAGCTCGCGGCGGCGGGCCGGGTCGACGAGCAGACGCCCGGTGCGCTCGCGCGAGTCGACGCGATGTTCGCGTCGTACCCCTCGCCGCACTGCTGCACCTGGTTCTGACGCGTCCGACCGCGACCGACCGGTTCCTCGGCTACTGGTCGAGGTCGATTCGCGCGAGCCAGAGGCCGGGAGCCGCGAGCTCGTTGGGCGTCGGCACCATCGCCTCCGACTCCCACAGCCGGTCGAGCCCGGCGAGGCCCGCCCGCTCCACCACGCCGCGGCAGAAGGCGTGGCCCTGCTCGTAGTGCTCGCGCCCGAGCTCCAGGCCCAACATCCGGTCGACGAAGTCGGCGGCGCGGCCGCGGTCGACGCGGTGGCGACGCAGTGCCTCTTCGATCTGCGTGAGCGACGGCACGAGCGGCTCGCCGACCGCGTCGACGACGGTGTCGGCGTACCCCTCGAGCACCGCCGCGAGCCGTTGGAGCTGCTCGAGCACTGGTCGTTGCTGCGGGGTCTGCATGGTGTCGAGCAGCGCGGCCGGATCGGCGCCGGGCAGATCGAGCGATTCGAACGACGCGGGATCGGAGAAGTCGAGGTTGGCCAGGCCGCCGAACTGGTCGGCGAGCGCGTCGGGATTGAGCTCGTAACCCTGGACGTACTCGGTCGAGAGCCGCAGCAGGCGTTCGCGCACCCACGGGATCGAGCGCTGGGCACCGTGCACGACCTCGCGCAACGCGAGCGCGAAGCGAAGATCGGTGATCGGCAGCGACCAGTCGTTGGCGAACGCGTCGATGTTCGAAGCGACGAACACGAGACGCGGTTCGCTCGAGAGCGGGAGCTGCAGGTCGTACTGACCGAGCGCGAACTGGGCGAGCAATCCCGCGAGCGCCCCCGCGTACGCGCCGAACATCAGCGGGAAGAGCGCGGGGAAGATGCTCGCGAGCATGTTCGGATCGAGGGACGCAAACGGTGTGCCCTCGAGCTCCTCGGCCGAGATGGGATCCGACTCGGTCGGTATCGGTGGTGTGAGCGCGACGGCGAGCGCGCCGATCACGGGTTGGAGCCCGTCGAGTGTGCGCCGCGACCATTCCTGACGATTCGCGACGTCGACCGGCAGCGTGAGCGCGTGACTCAGCCCGGTCGCGTTGGCGATGTTCGTCTGCGCGGCGCGAACGAGATCGAGCAGCTTGTCGCGCTCCACCGGATCAACCGGAGTCTCGGCCGTCGGCTGGCCGGTTTCGGGGTCGGCCGTGCTCGTCTCCTCCGCCACGCGCCGCGCCAGCTCCCAATTGACGGGTCCGGGCGTCCCGAGCATCCGCATGACGTCGTTGAGGTCGAGACCCTGCCAGAAGGGCCAACCCGAGGGGCCCATTTGTGGATCGTCGCTCACCCGATCAGTCTATGGATGTGATCCCAGCGACGATCGCGGTGACCGGCGTCGCCGGGCTCCTCGCGCAACGACTCCTTCCCCGCCTCGACGCCATGGACGGCGTCGGCCGCATCGTGGGTCTCGACCTGCGTGAGCCGGCCCGGCGCGTGAGGCGCTTCGAGTTCCATCGGGTCGACATCGCGTCGAGCGATCTGACGGCGGTCCTCGACGGGGTGGAGACGATCGTCCACCTCGCCGGAGTGGTCGCGGGCACGCCCGACCGCACGTTGCTGGCGCACGTCGACATCGAGGGCACCCGGCGTGTGCTCGAAGCAGCCGTGGGCGCGCGGCACATCGTGTCGGTGTCGAGCGCGGCCGTCTACGGCGCGTGGCCGAACAACCCGCTCCCGCTCGCCGAGGACGCGCCACTGCGGCCGAATCCGGGATTCCTCTCCGCGCTGCACGACGCCGAGAACGAACGGCGCCTCGCCGAGTGGTGCGAGAAGCGTTCGACATCGGTGCCGGTCACCGCGACCACGTTGCGCCTGGCCCCGGTGGTCGGGCCGGGCGCGCACGGCCTCTTCGCGCGTGCGGCGCTGGGGCGGCCGCCGGTCGCCGTGCGGGGCAGTGCCCGACCGGTCCAGGTCGTGCACGTCGACGACGCCGCGAGCGCACTCGCGTTCGCGATCGAGCACGGCCTCGACGGGGTCTTCAACGTCGCGGCCGACGGCTGGCTCTCCGACGCTGCCGCCCGAGGCCTCGTCGGAAGCGGTCCGCCCGCGTTGCCCGACGAGGTCGCCCGGCGCGTGCTGCAGGCACTCTGGTCGAGTGGGCTCGGCGATGCGCCCCCCGAGCTGCTTCCGTACCTCGTGCATCCGTGGGTCGTCGCCAATGACCGGTTGCGCGCGCAGGGTTGGGTGCCGGTTCACTCGAACGTCGACGCGATCCGCGCGTCGCTCCCGCTCGCGCCGGTCGTCTCGGGCAAGCGGAGGGCGGCGCTCACCGCCGCGGTTGTCGCCGCGACCGCGGGCACGGGGATCGGTGCGGCGCGGATCGCGCGCCGCGTGCAGCTCAGGCGGACGCGACCGTGAGGTGCGTGTCGCGCCAGTCCTGCCAGTCGGACGTGTAGTAGCGCAGCCGCACCTTCTTGTACTCCTTGATCGACCAGAGCAGCGCGTACTCGTCGACCCCGATCTCGTCGCGGATCGCCTCGATCGTTGCCTCGCAGTCGCGCGCGTTGTGGCCGTGCACCATCGTGAACACGGTGTAGGGCCAGTCTTCGTACGTCGGCCGCCGGTAGCAGTGGCTCACCGCGGCGAAGCTCGCCATGCGCGGACCAACCTCCGCGAGCTGGTCTTCCGGAACCGCCCACACGCCCATCGCGTTCGCCTTGAAGCCGGCGCTGCGGTGGTTCATGACCGCGGCGAAGCGTCGCATCAGCTTGCGGGCGCGGAAGCTCTCCAGAACCTCGAGCACGCGGTCTTCCGACACGCCGAGCCGTTCACCCATCACCGCGAACGGACGGGGTACGTCGGCGAGGTCCTCCTGCGCGACCGAGATCGTGGCGACCTCGAGCGCGTCGAGCTCGGGCGCTTCCATGTGCTCGCGTCGCTCGGGTCGCTCGTGCTCGAGCACCTCGGTGCGCGCGTCGGCCGCGGTGTTGCCCGTCATGTCGAGCTTCACGCCGATCTTGTAGAGCTGGAGCGTCGGCAGCTTGCGCGTCACGAGCGAGCCCGATTCGCGGTGGAGCACGTCGAGGTGCTCGTCGATGTCGTCGCCCGGCGGGACCGCGAGCGTGTACCAGAGGTTGTACGCGTGATTGCGCTTGTAGTTGTGGCTCACGCCCGGATGCAGGCTGATGACGGCGGCCGCCTCGTCCACGCGGTCGGGATCGATCTTGGCCGCGACGAGCGCGGACGAGTAGCCGAGCGCGCGGGTGTCGAAGATCGCCGAGAGCTGCCGCAGCACGCCGGCGTCCTTCGCGGCTCGCAGCCGCGTCAGCACCTCGGCTTCGGAGATCCCGAGGCGTTCACCCAGGGCCGCGTACGGAGCCGCGGTGAGCGGGAAGTCCCACTGCACCGCGTTGAGCAGGTCGTGGTCCGTGGCGTCGAGACCGTTCGCATCGAGATTGGTCGTCGCGTCGGGGCTGGGGTTCGCGTCACTCGTCATGAGGTTCCTATGGTCGCGCGCCGCCGGCCGGTTCGACGATGTGGAGGTTCGACGATGTGCCTCGGGTCGGACATCACGACGGCATCACGAGATCGTGGTCGGCGTCGCGGTGGCGACCGCCGGGGTCAACGGGGTCGGGCTCCGGGGCATGGCGCCGATCCGGACCGACGCCGTCCAGTCGGTGCGGTTCCGGGTGAGCTCGACCTCGATGCTGTCGCCGGGCCAGTGACCCCGGGCGACGGCCATCAGGTCGCCCATCGTCGCAACGGGCTGCGAGTCGGCGTTGATCACGACGTCTCCGACCTCGATGCCCGCGCGCGCCGCCGGCCCGCCTTTCGCGATCGCGGTGACGACCAGCTCGCCGTGATCGACGGGCTTGCCGGCGAGGCCCAGCCACCCGTGGTTGACGTAGCCGACGGCCCGGAGATCGTCGGCCACGCGGCTCGCGAGCGCGATCGGCACGATGGTCGCCAGCTGCCCGGCGGCCGGTGTCATCACGATGCCGGCCACCCGGCCCGTGGCGTCGACGAGCGCGCCGCCGGCCACCGCGGGCTCCGTGAACGCGTTGCTCTGGATCAGGCCGGTCATGGTGGTGCCGCCGCTCGCGACCCGGGTGTCGAGCGACGACACGATGCCCGTGCTCACCCACGGTGTGCCCGTCGTGTCGGCGCCGACGGCGTACACCGAGTCGCCCACCTTGAGGGAGCCGGGCGCCGCGAGATCCGCGGCTTCGAGATCGCCGTTGGCCGACAGCAACGCGAGATCGCTGGCGGGGTCGATGCCCATGACGTGGGCGAGCCGGACGCTGCCGTCGGAGGTCACCAACTCGATGCGCGTGGCGCCGGCGATGAGGCGGGCGCTCGTCAGCACCTGGCCGGCATGGCGGATGCAGACGCCCGATCCCGTGCGGGAGCCCGACTTCCCGAGCACACGCACCGCGACGATGGCCGGACCGACGCGCGCGGCGACGGCACTGATCGCGTCATTGGTACGACTCGCGACGGTCGATCCGGTTGCGACACCGCCGACGGTCTTCTGGTCGAAGGCGCCCGCGGCCGCGAGCACGGCAACGGTCAGCAGCGCGCCCACGGCGCCCGCACCAAGGGGCGTGAGGACCGAACGCAGACGGATCGTCCGGAGTCGCGCGGTTCGATGAGAGCCGCGGCCGGCGATCGAGGGCAGCTCGCTCGGGTGGCGCCAGACGCGGTCCATCGGGTGTGGTGGACCGCCGAGCGTCGGCTCGTCGTCGCCCGCGCCGCCGTCGTCGACGGGAGGCACGCTCATGGGCGCGAAACCGTGCGTTGACGCCCCTCGTTCACGACGGGAGTGTAACGACGGACCCTTTCGCAGTGGCCGCGGGCCGAGAGCCCTCGTCGAGGTCGAAGGGCCGTCCGGCTCACTGCGTTCCTACAATGGCCTCCGTGCCCCCGCCCCTGCCGGTCTCCGACGCGCGTGACTGGCTCGCGCTCGATGCCGAGCCGATCGCCGCCGAACCGCTCGTCGCCTGGGCGACGACGCCCGGCATCGGTGCGGTCGTCGTGTTCCTCGGTGTCGTCCGCGACCACGCGGAGGGCCGCGCCGACGTCGTCGCGCTCACCTACGAAGCCTACGAAGAGCCCGCGCGGCAGCGGCTCGCGGAGATCGTCGCCACGGTCCGCGCCGAGTGGCCCGCGGTCGACCGGGTCGCGGTCGTGCACCGCCTCGGAACGCTCGCGCTCTCGGAGACGGCGGTGGCGGTCGTGGTCTCGAGCCCGCACCGCGGCGAAGCGTTCGCGGCCGCGCAGGCGTGCATCGACCGCGTGAAGGAGAGCGTCCCGATCTGGAAGAAGGAACATTGGTCCGACGGCGCCGACTGGGCGACGGGATCGCAACCAATCCGCGCGCTGGCTCACACGGGTCGCGAGCACACCGGAAACAGGGCGGGGTGAGCGTCGAGTGCAGTTCCTGATCTTCGTGCTCGTGGCGAGCGCACTCGGTATCGGTGTCGTGCTGCTGCGCAACCGGCCGCGCACCGGGATGGACGCGAGCATCGACGAGTTCCGCCGCGGACTGCGCGCGATCGCGCCTGAGGCTGAGACGGCACCACCGGCGCCCGGGCGTTCCGACGAGCAGGGGGCCGGCCGTTCTGGCTAGGGACCTCGCCATCGACCTCGGTACCGCGAACACCCTTGTGTACGCGCGCGGCCAGGGCATCATCCTCAATGAGCCCACGGTCATCGCCCTCAACAGCCGTAGCCAGGATGTGCTCGCGATGGGGCACGACGCGTGGCAGATGATCGGCCGGACGCCCGGTTACATCGTTGCGGTCCGACCGCTGCGCGGCGGCGCGATCACCGACTTCGAGATCACGCAGCGGCTCATTCGCCTGTTGTTCCAGCGCGCCGGCGTCAGCCGCCTGTATCGCGCGCGCGTGCTGATCTGCGTGCCGTCGGCGATCACGCACGTCGAGCAGCGCGCCGTGCTCGAAGCCGCGCGGCGCGCGGGCGCGGCGCAGACGTACCTGATCGAACAGCCCATGGCGGCCGCGATCGGTGCGTCGCTCCCGATCCACGAGCCGCTCGGCAACATGATCGTCGACGTCGGCGGTGGCACCACCGAGGTCGCCGTGATCTCGCTCGGCGGAGTGGTGGCACTCGAAGCCGTGCGCGTCGGCTCGTTCGACATCGACTCGGCGATCCAGGCCTACGTCCGTCGCGAGTACGGCATGGCAATCGGCGAGCGCACCGCGGAGGAGATCAAGCTCGCGATCGCGTCGGCGTTCCCCGTCGAGGACGAATGGAAGGCCGAGGTGCGCGGCCGCGATCTCATGACCGGGCTTCCCAAGACGATCATGCTCGTGCCCGAAGAGGTGCGCGCTGCGATCGAGGAGCAGGTGCGCGCGATCTGCGATGCCGTGATCGCGTGTCTCGCCCGGACTCCGCCCGAGCTCGCGCAGGATCTCATCGCCAACGGCGTGCACCTCGTGGGTGGCGGCGGCATGCTCAAGGGTCTCGATCGCCGCATCGCGCAGGAGACCGATCTCCCCGTCCACCTGGTGGACGCGCCGCTCGAATGCGTGGTGCTCGGTGCCGGACGTTGCCTCGAGAGCTTCGACAGCCTCAAGGAGATGTTCATGGCCCGCAGCGACGCCAGAACGTGACTACGGTCGCATGCTTGCTCGGTTCGTTTCGGGCTGCGCCGCGATTCCCGGGCTGAACGCGCACCTGCTCCATCGTTCCTGACGCGCGAAGGCTCAGTGAACGAGATCTTCGGCGGCCTGGCGGACCTGCCAGTCGGTGTCGCCGAGCGCGGCCTCGATGGCGGTCTCGACCTCGGGCCCGTCGAACGCGGCCAGGGCGAGCACGGCGCGCCGGCGCACCGCAGGCTTGTCGTGGGTCGCGACGAGCACCGCGGGCAGGGACGCTGGATCCCCGATCGCGCCGAGTGCCGCGACCGCGGCCTCGCGCACGAGTGGATCGGGATGCTCGACGGTCGCGCGCGCCAACGCGCGCGCGGCGGTC
The DNA here is from genome assembly GCA_038240075.1 of Acidimicrobiia bacterium. Lineage (GTDB taxonomy): Bacteria > Actinomycetota > Acidimicrobiia > IMCC26256 > PALSA-610 > DATBAK01. Next base: position 16,083 of record JBBSEC010000002.1, on the reverse strand, counting down.
TCGTCCCGCGGTGTGCGTGACGCGAGCTCGCCGAGCGCGAACGCCGCGGCTTCGGCGACGAGCGCGTCGTCGTCGTCGAGCAGCACGAGTACGAACGTGACCATTGTTGTGTGCGTGGCGCGTGTATCGAGCAGGGGGGCAAGCTCTGCGGCGCGTCGACGCACCGACGCGTCACGATCCGATGTCGCGCGTTTCCACGCAGCACGCGCACTGACCTTCGATGCGGCGCGCGCGAGCGCGCCGAGTGCCGCGACGCGTACGCGCGATTCCGGGTCGGACTCGACAAACCCCACCAATACGCGCGTAGCGTTGCGATCGAGGCGGAGACCCAGCCCCATCGTCACTGCTTCGGCCGCTCGGGTCACGGTTCGACGTTCGTGTGCTGCGGAGATTGGCGGTTCGCCGTCCATCGCGCCGCCAACCTACAGGTGCAGTGTCGTCGAGCCGATTGAGGAGGATGATGATTCGCGACAGGACGTTGCGCGCAGTCTCGTTGTTTGCAGTCGGTTCGGCGGCGATGATCGTCGCGGCCGGCGCCGCATGGACGAGCCCTCCCGGACCCAACGCGTCGGCCGCGGTCACGTCACGGGCGACGGCACCGGACGATCCGACCATGCACTTCGTCGTGCGCCCGAGCGTGCGCAGCGCGGCCAACCGCACGGCGAAGGACACGGTGACACCGCGAGCAAAGCCCGCGGTCACGCGCCTCGCACTGCCGCGGTCACTCCCCGCGACGATGCTGCCCGCAGGGACCACCCTCCCGACGAACGCACCGGCTCCGAGCAACCCGTGGGCGCACCGCACCCCGACCCAGCTCGGCCGCATCATGATCCCGGCGATCGGACTCGACCAGACCATCTTCGAGGGCGTCGATCAGGCCGCGTTCGCGCACGGCGCCGGGCACTGGCCCGGCAGCGCGACGCCGGGCGGCTGGGGCAACGCCGTCTTCGGCGGCCACCGCACGACCCAGACGCACCCGTTCCTGAACACCGACCAGCTCAAGCCGGGCGACCAGATCGACTTCGTGATGCAGAACGGCTGGACCTACGTCTACAGCGTCACCAGGGTGTTCGTGGTGCCCCAGACGGCCCTGTGGATCGCCGACCAGAAGCCCGGACGCACGGTGACGCTGTTCACGTGCAACCCGAAGGGCAGCGCGACGCAGCGCCTCGTCACCAGCGGCACGCTCCTGAAGATCGTCAACCCGACCTGATCGGGGCCGGCTCCGCCGCATCGCTCCGCGCGATGCCGAACGGCGGGCCGGGCGTGGCAATCTGGGCGTCCCGACCGCGCCGACGCAGGTCGACATCCGGAGAGCCCCAGATCGCGTGAGCCAAGCAGAACCACCGGACACGGCGGGTGCTCCCGACGAGAGCTCGGACGGGTCGGAACCCTGGCCTGTGCCGGAGCCGAAGCGGCGCGCGAAGTGGCCGTGGTTCCTCGGCACGTTCGCGTCCCTGCTCGTCGTCGCGAGCCTCGTCGCATCGTTCGTGCAACTTCCGTACTACACGATCTCCCCGGGCGACGCGCTCAACGTCAACAGCCTCGTCACCGTGCACGGCGCGCGTCAGTACCCGCCCAAGGGCGCGCTGATGCTGCTCTTCGTCGAGGAGCGGTCACGCATCAATGCGTGGCGGTGGATCCAGGCCTCGCTCGACTCCGAGATCGACCTCGTGAAGCAGAAGGACTTCGCGGGCGACGCGGATCCGGCGCAGGTCGACGCGCAGGCCGTCTTCGACATGGCGAACTCGCAGAACGCGGCGAAGTACGTCGCGCTCACGCGCCTCGGCTACCGCGTCAGCCCCGAGAAGAAGGTCACGGTCCTCGCGGTCATCGGTGACGAGCCCGCGGCCGGCGTGCTCCAGCCGAACGACGTCATCCTCGCGCTCAACGGGAAGTCGATCACGACTCCGGAAGCGCTGATCAACGGCATGAAGGCCGTGCACCCGGGTGCTCGCGTCTCGATCGTGTACCAGCGCGGCGAGGCGCGTCACACCGCGTCGATCGTGACGGCCAATCAGAAGGGTCATGCGGTCATCGGCGTGTACCTCGGGCAGCCGTTGCACTTCCCCGTCGACGTGCGCATCGACACCAGCGACATCGGCGGACCGTCGGCCGGCCTCGCCATGACGCTCTCGATCCTCGACGAGCTGACGCCCGGCAACCTCACCGGTGGAAAGCGCGTGGCGGTCACCGGCGAGATCTCGCCCGACGGCACGGTGCAACAGGTCGGTGGGGTCGGTCAGAAGGCCGTCGCCGCGCGACACCGCGGCGCTTCGCTCTTCATCGTGCCCATGGCCGAGGTCGCCGAGGCGCGCACACGCGCCGGTTCGATGCGCGTCGTGGGCGTGCGCACCCTCGCCGACGCGCTCAAGGCGCTGCGCGCGGCCGGCGGCGATCCACTCCCGGCCGTGAAGACGGCCCGCACCGCGGCGTGACCCGTGTCGCCTCGATCACCGTTCTGATGCGGTTGTTGTGTACGCCGGCCGGGGAGTCAATACCATTGGTCTGTGAGCGACAGCGAACGCCGGCAACGAACCATCTCCAGCACCCCCCGTCTGACTCCTGACGAGGTCGCAAGTCGGGCATTTCCGACGGCTTTCCGCGGCATCTCCGAGGCCGACGTCCGCTCGTTCCTCAAGCGGGTCGCCGAAGACCTCGGCGCGGTCCGTGCGCGGGAGCAGGAGCTGACCAGCACGATCGACGAGCTCGAGGCGCGCCTGCGCACCCCGAAGCCCCTCGACGAGCAGGAGCTGCTCGACGCCCTCGGTGAAGAGACCACCCGGCTGCTGCGCTCCGCCCGCGAGGCCGCGAGTGATATCCGGGGCAAGGCGGAGGAACGCGCCGCCCGGCTCGTCCATGATGCCCACGAGGAAGCCCAGCGCCTGCGCCAGGAGGCCGAGGAGATCCTCGGTGTGCGCACGCAGGAGGCCGAATCGGTCGCGAACGGCATGCTCGAGGAAGCCGAGCAACGCGCCACCGACCTGCTCCGAGTCGCCGACGAGCGCGCGCTCGAGGTGCGCGCCTCGGCCGACCGGTACGCCGAGGACCTGCGCGCGCGCGGCGAGCGCGAGTCTGCGAGCGAGATCGACAGCGCACGCGAGCGGGGCCGGTCGTTGGTCGAGGAGGCCTCGAGTCTGCGTCAGCGCGTGATCGACGACCTCGGACGCCGGCGCGAGCTGCTCAGCGGGCAGCTCGAGGAGCTGCGCACGGGTCGTGACGAGCTGCTCGACGCGTACCGGATCGTGAAGCGCACGTTCCTCGAGGCGACGGAGGCGCTCGCGCAGGTCGAGGCGCGCGCGACCGCGGCCCGCCCTGCCGACTCCGACGCGGCCGATCTCACCGAGACCGTTGCCGCCGAGACCGAGGCCGCGCGCGTCGCCGGTCTCGCGCCCGACGACACCGCGAAGACCGCCGCCGCGCCGGCTGCAGTCTCCGCAGCCCCCGAGCCGACCGTTGCCGGCGAGTTGAGCGTTGCCGAACCAGGCCCGGCGGAAGCGAGCGCACCGGAGTCGGCTGCGGAAGCGCCCGCGCCCGAGGCCGACGCGAAATCGGACGAGCCCGAAGCCGCGACGATCCTTCCCGACGACGAAGCCGAGATCGCCGGAGACGACGACGCGGATCTCGCGCCGAATCTCGCCGATGTCGACGACCTCTTCGCCCGGCTGCGTGCCGGTGCGCAGGCCGAGTCCGAAGCCGAGAACGCGGTGCCCGACGCGGACTCGAAGCCGGCGCCCGCGGTCATCGAGCTCGACGAGGCGTCGGAGAACACCGACCCTGCAGTCGGCGCGCTCGCGGCGGAGGCCGCGGTCGAGTCCGGCACCCTGCCCGCCTGGCTCACGCGACGCGACGAGGCGCTCGCCCCGTTGCGCCCCGCGCTCGTCCGTCAGGTCAAGCTCGCCATCGGCAACGAGCAGAACGAGGTGCTCGACAAGGTCCGGCGCACGAAGGGACGGCTCGTGGCCGCCTCCGCGCTCCCCGAAGCTGACGCGCAGAACGCTGCGTGGACGGCCGTCGTGCTCACGGCGGCAACCGACGCGTACCGCCGGGGCCGGGCTGCCTCGGGCGGCGGTGCCTCCGACGGTGATGCGAGCGTCCCCGACGACCTCGCGTCCGACCTCGCCCGCGCGATGGTCGAGCCCCTGCGTGACCGTCTGGTCGCGACGATCGATGCGGCGCACGAACCGGGTGAGAGCTCGAACCAGGTCGTGGAGCGCATCGGCGCGCGCTACCGGGAGTGGAAGAACCGCTCGGCGGAGTCGTCGGCCGACGACGCCCTGGTGGCCGCGTACGCACGCGGTCACTACGAAGCCGGGGCCGACGACGCGGTGCTGACCTGGAGCGTGCCGCCCGACGGCTGCTGTGTCGACTGCGCCGACAACGCGCTCGAGCCCACCCGCAAGGGCGAGGCGTTCCCGACCGGTCAGGCCTACCCTCCGGCTCATCCCGGATGCCGGTGTGCGCTCGTGAGCGCCGACTCCGACGGGGATGCGACCACCGCGATCGACGTCGGGTCGACCAGCTCGACCTGAGAACCGCTCGGTCGCGACCGCTGCGAACGGCAGACGCGGTCATAGAGCGCGGGGCGCCGCCTAGCATGCGCCGCGATGCGCGTTCCCCCCGCCAACGAGACCCGTCGACGCTCGATCGGACTTCGGGTCTGGTTGATCGGCGCGGTCGTGCTGATCATCATCCTGCTGGCGAGCCTGCGCGGCCTGGCCCGCTTCTACACCGACTACCTCTGGTTCCACGAGGTCGGCTTCACGCAGACCTGGCGGGGGTTGATTGCGGCGAAGCTCGTCCCGACGATCGTCTTCACCCTGTTCTTCTTCGTGCTGATGCTCGTCAACCTCGTGATCGCCGACCGGCTCGCGCCGCGCACGCGTGCGATGGGCCCCGAGGACGAGATGGTCGAGCGGTACCGCTCGTACGTCGCGCCGTACGCGGGCCGCGTCCGGTTCGTGATCTCCGCGTTCTTCGCGTTCATCGTCGGCAGCGGCGTCTCGTCGCAGTGGTCCGCGTGGATCCTCTTCCGGAACCACGTGCCGTTCCACCAGCGCGACCCGCAGTTCCACCGCGACATCGGCTTCTATGTCTTCCAGCTTCCGTTCCTGCGCTTCGTGTCGCAATGGTTGTTCGTGAGCTTCGTGCTCGTGCTCCTGATCGTCGCGATCTTCCACTACGTCAACGGCGGCATCCGCCTGCAAACCCCGTTCCAACGGGTGACGCCGCAGGTGAAGGCCCACCTCTCGGTGATCCTCGCGTTGATGGCGTTCACGAAGACGTGGCAGTACTACCTCGGCCGCTTCGAGCTCGTGTTCTCGACGCGGGGCGCGGTCGACGGTGCGACGTTCACCGACGTGAAGGCGCAGCTCCCGGCCCTGAACTTCCTGGTGATCATCTCGGTTGTCTGCGCGTTCCTGTTCATCGTGAACATCTGGCGCCGCGGCTGGGTGCTGCCCGTCATCGCGGTCGGCCTGTGGGGCTTCATCTCGATCGTGGTCGGAACGCTGTATCCGTTCTACATCCAGAAGTTCCAGGTCAAGCCGAACGAGTTCACGAAGGAACAGGCCTACATCAAGCGCAACATCACCGCGACCCGCGTCGCATTCGGGATCGACGACATCAAGACGCGTGCGTACAACTACAAGGAGAACCTCACTCCCAAGATCGTCGCGGCCAACTCGGCGACGATCGACAACGCGCGGCTCTGGGATCCCGATCAGCTCCTGCCCAACTTCCAGCAGAACCAGAAGCTGAAGCCGTATTTCGCGTTCACCAGTCTCGACCTCGACCGGTACCCGATCGGCGACCAGGAGCTCGAGGTGGAGATCGGGCTCCGCGAGCTCAACTCGTCCCAGGTCCCCAACAACACGTGGACGAACCAGCATCTCGTCTACACGCACGGATACGGCGCCGCCGCCGTGGCCGCGAACACGGTCAAGAGCGCTGACCAGACTCCCGACTACCTGCTCTCGGACATCCCGCCGACGGGTGATCTCACCGTCACGCAGCCCAACGTGTACTACGGCGAAGGTCTGAGCGGGTTCACCGTCGTCGACAGCAAACAGAACGAGAACCAGCCCACGGCGGGCGCGAACGATGCGACGATCCGGTACAAGGGCACGGGTGGCGTCGAGACCTCGAGCTACCTCCGGAAGGCCGCCATCGCGTTGAGCTTCGGCAGCTGGGACCTCTTCATCACGCACCAGGTCGATACGCACTCACGCGTCATGTTCCTGCGCGACGTGTCCGACCGCGTGCAGAAGGCCGCGCCGTTCCTCAAGCTCGATGCCGATCCCTACGCGGTCGTCGTCGGCGGAAAGCTCGAGTGGGTGCTCGACGCCTACACGACCACCAACAAGTACCCGTACTCGCAGTCGCTGCACCCCGCCGGCCTGAGCGGCGCCAGCGGCCTCGACAACACGTTCAACTACGTGCGCAACTCGGTGAAGGTGACGGTCGACGCGTACAACGGGACGATCACGTACTACGTCGTCGACCCCGGTGACCCGATCATCCAGGCCTATGAGAAGGCCTTCCCGAAGATGTTCACCGCGAGGTCGAAGATCCCGGCCGAGTTGAAGGCGCATTTCCGCTACCCCGAAGACATCTTCCGGGCCCAGACCGAGCAGTACCAGCGCTACCACCTCGTCGACGCGTCGCAGTTCTACCGGGCCGGGAACCTCTGGTCGGTGGCACCCGCGCCGAGCTCCGCCGACTCGACGTCGACGCCGGCGACGGCCGCGGCGGGCGGCAACAACGGCGGCCGCAGCGCGCAGCTCGCGACAAGCGGTCCGCGGATCGATCCGCTCTACCTGATGATGCACCTGCCCAACGCGCCCGGGCAGCCGGAGAAACAAGAGTTCGTGCTCGAACGCAGCTTCGTGCCTGCCGCGAACGCGAACGTGCTGACCGCGTTCATCGTGGCGCGCTCCGACGGGCCCAACTACGGGCAGCTCGTGCTGTACGACACCCCCGACAACCAGGACATCCCGTCTCCGTCGAAGGCTGCGACCAACATCGATTCGAACACCTCGATCTCGCAGACGCTGTCACTGCTCGACCAACACGGATCGTCGGTCAACCGCGGCGAGGTGCAGCTCATCCCGATCGGCGACTCGATCCTGTACGTCCGGCCGATCTATGTGGCGACGACCGAGGGTGCCACGTTCCCGCGTTTCCGGTACGTCGCGGTCACCTACGGAGAGCACTCGGTCCTGTCCACGTCGATTCCCGACGCGATCAACGCGCTGTTCGGGGCGGGCAGCTCCACCGGGCCGAGCACCGGGCCGGCTCCTCCTCCGACGACGGATACCGTGGCCACGCTCCTGGCGAGGGCGCAGAACGAGTTCACCGCGGCCGACGCCGCGCTCGCGAAGCAGGACTTCGCGACGTACGGCAAGGACATCAAGTTGGCCCGCGCCGACGTCGCGGCGGCGGTCAAGTTGCTCGCGCAGGCCACCGGCACGAAGACCACACCGACCACGAGTCCGACCTCGTCCACGACGCCCACGAGCGGCGGCACCGCGACGACCACCACGACCACGACGGTGCCGCCGGCCTGACCGCCAGAACGGCGTCCTGACGCCAGTTGGTCGGCCTGCGAGGGTTTGTTACTATCTGCGTAGTGGAAATCCCCGGGCCTCTGCACGCCCCCTGCCCGGGAACCGCGCAGAACGAAACCAGGGAGACGGCCCATGGCCACCGGAATCGATCTCGGTAAGTACAAGCTCGGATGGCACGACAACACGTCCGAGTACGTCAACACGCCCAAGAAGGGCGTGAACGAGCAGGTCGTCCGCGAGATCTCGCACGGTAAGTCGGAGCCGGAGTGGATGACCAAGTTCCGGCTCAACGCGCTGAAGCGCTTCGAGCGCAAGCCGATGCTCGACTGGTTCGCGAAGAACATGCCCGATCTCGACTTCGACGACATCTACTACTACCTGAAGCCGACGACCGGGCAGGTCAACGACTGGGACATGCTGCCCGAGGAGATGAAGACGACCTACGAGCGGCTCGGGATCCCCGAAGCCGAGCGCAAGTTCCTCGCCGGCGTCACCGCGCAGTACGAGAGCGAAGTCGTGTACCACAAGAACCGCGAGGACCTCGCCCGCCTGGGCGTACTCTTCAGCGACATGGACACGGCCCTGCGCGAGTACCCCGAGATCGTCCGCAAGTACCTCGGGACCGTGATTCCCCCGGGCGACAACAAGTTCGCCGCGCTGAACAGCGCGGTCTGGTCGGGTGGCTCGTTCATCTACGTGCCGCCGGGGGTGCACGTCGACATGCCGCTGCAGGCGTACTTCCGCATCAACGCGGAGAACGCCGGCCAGTTCGAGCGCACGTTGATCATCGCCGACGAAGGTTCGTCGGTGCACTACGTCGAAGGCTGCTCGGCGCCGATCTGGTCGTCCGACTCGCTGCACTCGGCCGTGGTCGAGCTCATCGCCAAGCCCGGTGCGCGCATTCGCTACACGACCATCCAGAACTGGTCCCCGAACGTGTACAACCTCGTCACGAAGCGCGCCGTCGCGGAGACCGAGGCGACCGTCGAATGGATCGACGGCAACCTCGGGTCGAAGCTCACGATGAAGTACCCGGCGGTCGTGCTCACCGGACCGAAGGCGCACGGTGAAGTGCTGTCGGTCGCGTATGCGGGCGCAGGTCAGCACCAGGACGCGGGGGCGAAGATGACCCACGTCGCGCCCGAGACCACGTCGATCATCGACTCGAAGTCGATCTCCAAGGACGGTGGCCGCACCACCTACCGCGGCCTGGTCAAGGTCGAGGAAGGTGCGCACGGCGTCAAGAGCCACGTGCGCTGCGACGCGCTCATCCTCGACGACGAGTCGCGGTCCGACACGTACCCGTACATGGAGATCGACGAGAAGGACGCGCAGATCGGCCACGAGGCGACCGTCTCGAAGGTCGGCGACGACCAGGTCTTCTACCTGATGTCGCGCGGCCTCACGGAACAGCAGGCGACGGCGATGATCGTCAACGGCTTCATCGAGCCGATCACGAAGACGCTGCCGATGGAGTACGCCGTCGAGCTGTCACGCCTCATCGAGCTCAACATGGAAGGCGCGGTCGGCTGAGTCCCGGTTCCCGCACCCGGTTCCCGTACCCCATGACGAGAACTTCACGATGACGAGCGCGTTCACACCCGACGCGGCACGCGCGCTCGGCGGCCCCGAGTGGCTCGTCGAGCGCCGGTTGCGCGCCGCGGAACGGCTGGCCGAGATCACGTGGCCGCGCGCGGCCGAGGAGATCTGGCGCTACAGCCGCGTCGACGACTTCGATCTCGACCGCTACCGCCCGTTGACGATCGAGGAGATGGGTCAGCCCGGCGACGAGCGCGCGCCGGGCGGCGGCCCGTGGGCCGCCGAGGTCGGCAAGGTGTCGGGCATGGTCGTCGTCCGCGACGGGCGAGTCGTGCACCACGAGCTCGACTCTGCGCTCGAAGCCAAGGGCGTGCGCGTCTGTGGCATCGCGACGTGCAACGACGACGAAGTTCGCGACCATCTGGGTTCGGCGACATCGGAGACCGAAGACGCGTTCACGGTGTTGCACGACGCGTTCCTCGCCGGCGGCGCGCTGGTCTCGGTGCCGGCGGGTGTCATCGTGCCCGACCCGATCGTGGTTCTGCACTGGTCGGAGGGCGACGGCGAAGCCAGCTTCCCGCACACGCTCGTCGTGGCCGGCGCCGACAGCGAGGTCACGGTGCTCGAGCGCAGCGGCTCGCCCGAGACATCGCACCTCGTCGTCGCCGCGGTCGAGCTCATCGTGGGCGACGCGGCGCGCGTCGGCTATCTCTCGGTGCAGGAGCACGGCTCGAAGACGTGGAGTGTCGCCACGCAACGTGCGCACGTCGGAGCCGACGGGTCACTCCGTTCCGCGGCGATCGCGCTCGGCGGCGACTACGCGCGGTTGCGCAGTGAGTCGCTGCTCGCCGGACGCGGCGCGGAGAGCAACCTGCTCGCCGTCTACTTCGGCGACGCCGCGCAGATGCTCGACTTCCGCACCCTCCAGGACCACGCGGCACCGCACACGCACAGCAACCTGCTCTTCAAGGGCGCGGTCGAAGACGAGGCCCGTTCGGTGTACTCCGGGCTCATTCGCATCCGCGAGGAAGCTGCTCGTTCCGAGGCGTACCAGACGAACCGCAATCTCGTGCTCACCGAAGGCGCCGGCGCGGAATCGATCCCGAACCTCGAGATCCTGAACAACGACGTGAAGTGCTCGCACGCGTCGGCCGTCGGATCGATCGACGAAGACCAGCTTTACTACCTCGAGAGTCGCGGCGTCTCGCCCGAAGAAGCGGAGCGGCTCATCGTCCTCGGCTTCTTCGACGATGTTCTCGACCGCCTGCCACTGCGCACGCTCACCGCGTCGCTGCGGAGGTCGATCGTCGAGAAGATCGAGCACCGAAGGGTGCACGCGTCATGAGCGAGCTCGTCTTGTTGTGCTCGGTTGGTGATGTGGAGCCTGATTCGGCGAAGCGCGTCGACGTCGAAGGGCTGCGACTCGCGGTCGTGCGCATCGGCGACGACTGGTACGCGATCGCCGACCGCTGCTCGCACGCCGACGAGTCACTGTCGGAAGGCGACGTGTGGCCCGAAGAGCGCGAGCTCGAGTGCCCGAAGCACGGTTCCACGTTCTCGTTGCTCACCGGTGAGCCGCAGACGCTGCCCGCGACACGCGCGGTGCCGATCTACGAGGTGCGGGTCGAGGGCGACAAGGTGATGCTCGTCCTGCCGGGAGTCGACTCGTGAGCACCCTGCGGGTGACCGGACTGCACGCCGGCATCGCCGGTCAGGAGATCCTGCGCGGCGTCGACCTCGAAGTTGCCTCGGGTGAAGTCCACGCGCTCATGGGCCCCAACGGTTCCGGCAAGTCGACGCTGTCGCACACGTTGATGGGTCGCTCGGAGTACACGGTGACCGCGGGTTCCTGCACGATCGACGGTGAAGAGCTGCTCGAGCTGCCGACCTGGCAACGTGCCGCGCGCGGTTTGTTCGTTGCGATGCAGTACCCCGTCGAGGTGCCCGGCGTGCGGCTCGAGGACTTCATGGCCGCCGCGATCCGTGGGCGTGGCGGTGAGCCCGACGGGCTCGCGGCGCGCCTGCAGAGTGAAGCCAAGCGACTCGGGGTTGCCGACGAGTTCCTCACGCGCGGCATCAACGACGAGTTCTCCGGTGGTGAGAAGAAGCGCCTTGAGACGCTGCAGCTGGCGGTGCTGGAGCCGAAGTTCGCGATCCTCGACGAGATCGACTCGGGTCTCGACGTCGACGCGATGCGCGACGTCGCGCGGGCCGTTGCCACGATGGCTTCCGAGGATGGTCTCGGTGTGCTGGCGATCACGCACTACGCGCGCCTGCTCACCGAGTTGCGGCCCGATCGCGTGCACGTGCTCATGGCCGGCCGGGTGATCGGCAGCGGCGGGCCCGAGCTGGCCGATCAGCTCGAGGCCGAAGGTTACGAAGGTGTGGCGCGCTCGTTCGGCGTCGAGCTCGACGCCGTCGCCGTCTCTGCTGCACCGCTCGATCCCTTCGCGGACCCCTTCTAGAGACCGGTCCGGCGGCCGTTTGTTCGGCCGTGAATACGTCTCAGGCGTACTGGATGCTGAACAAAGGCACCGCCTTGCCTCCGGGCGCGTCGGCTGGGATCGGCAGGTAGCGTCGCGGGGGTGACGACTGACACCGCGAACGAAGTCGGCGACCTCCTCCAGCATCTGATTCGCAACGCGTGCGTGAACGACGGGACGGCGGAATCGGGGCACGAGAACCGCAGCGTCGACCTCATCGCGCAGTACCTCGGCGACACCGGTCTCGATCTCGAGCGGTACGAGCCGTTGCCCGGCCGCGAGAGCCTGGTCGCACGCATCGAGGGCACCGACCCGACCGCGCCAACCCTTCTGCTCATGGGGCACACCGACGTCGTCCCCGTGAACCCCGACGGATGGCAACGCGATCCCTTCGGCGGCGAGTTGATCGACGGTGAGATCTGGGGCCGCGGCGCGGTCGACATGCTCAACCTCACCGCGTCGATGGCGGTCGCGTTCAAGGGTCTCGTCCGCTCGGGGTTCAAGCCCAAGGGCACGCTCGTCTACCTCGCGGTCGCCGACGAAGAGAGTCTCGGCACCTGGGGAGCGGAGCATCTCGTGACCAACGAGCGCGCCGCGGTCGAGGCCGACTACGTGATCACCGAGGCCGGTGGATTCCAGATCCCGGCCGCGAGTGGTCCTCGACTGCCGGTGATCGTCGGCGAGAAGGGCTCCTACTGGTGCCGGCTCACCGTGAAGGGCACGCCCGGTCACGCGTCGCAGCCGTTCCGGACCGACAACGCGCTCGTCACCGCGGCCGAGGTCGTGCGCCGGCTCGCCGACTACCGGCCCGCGGCGCAGATCCACGACGTCTGGCGGCGCTTCATCGAGGGTGTCGAGTACCCGCCCGAGCTCGCCGATCCTTTGCTCGACGCCGACCGCATCGCCGACTTCTGTCAGCAGCTTCCGCTCGGGTTGGCGCGTCAGGCGCACGCGTGCACGCACACGACGTTCGCGCCGACGATCATCCACGGCGGCACGAAGACGAACGTGATTCCCGACGAGGTGTCGATCGAGGTCGACATCCGCACGCTGCCGGGCCAACGCGCGGCCGAGGTGCACAAGATGGTCGAGACGGCCCTCGGCGATCTGCTCCCGATGGTGTCGATCACCCCGTTCGACGACAACGAATCGACCGCGTCGGCGACCGACACGCCGTTGTGGGACACCCTCGGTCGCGTCACGGCGCGCATGGTGGAGGACTCCGCGTTGGTGCCGTTCCTCACCGTCGGCGCGACCGACGCGCGGTTCTTCCGCCGGGTCGGTTCGGTCGCGTACGGGTTCGGTCTCTTCAGCCGCAAGCTCACCTTCGAGGACTACGCGTCGATGTTCCACGGCAACGACGAGCGGGTCGACGTCGATTCGCTCGTGATGTCGACCGAGCTCTGGGACGCCGTCGCCCGCGACCTGCTCGATTGAGCCTCGTTGGCATCACCGCGCATCGCATGTGATGCGCGGTGATGCCAGGCGGTGGCGGGGGGGCCGGGGGTGAGTCAGTCCTCGTCGCCGAGCTGGTCGCGGAGGAAGCGCTCGAAGTCTTCGGCGAGGCTCTCGCCGCTCGGGAGATCTTCCTCGGAGATCTCGTCGAGCCGCGGTTCGGTGTCGTCGTCTTCGTCGTCGGCGTCGGCGGCGTCGTGACGGACCTCGAGATCGTGGACGTAGCGCGAGATGTCGTCGTCGCCCGCGGCGACGTCGTCGACCTGGTGCACCCACGCGGCACCGGCGATCTCGAGGGAGCGCAACGGCAGGGTGATGTCGAGCAGGGTGGCGAGCCGAACGAGGAGCGCGTGCGTGGCGCGCGGGTTCGGCGGCGTCGCGACGTAGTGAGGAACCGACGCCCACAGCGATGCCGACGACAGCCCGGCCCGCCGCAGGCTGTCGGACAGCACGCCGACGATACCGGTCGGTCCTTCGTAGCGTGATCGGGTGAGTCCGAGTTGGGTGACGGTCTCGGGGTCGCTCGCCGTCCCGGTGACGGGGATCGCGCGTGTGTGCGGAACGTCGGCGAGCAGCGCGCCGAGCGTCACCGCGAGCTCGCAACCGAGGTCTCGCGCCACGGCGACGATCTCCGCGCAGAATGCGGGCCACCGGAGGTTGGGTTCGGGGCCGACGAGCAACACGAGGTCGCGTCCGATGTTCGACACGGCCGTCGGCGACGCGAGGAACCGGATGGTCGGCCAGGTCGTCGTCTGCACGACGCCGTCGGTGATCGTGACGACCGGGCGCGCGGCCTGGAAGTCGAGCCAGTCCTGCGAGTCGAGGGTCGCGAGCTCGACCGCGCTGGCGGTGTGCGCGAGGAAACGAACCGCGTCGGACGCCGCGTTGCCGGCGTCGTTCCAGCCTTCGAACGCGGCCACGAGAACGGGACGGTCGAGCGGGACGCGGCTCGACCAGCGGACGGTCATCCGCGCTTGCCGACCGCAGTCTTGCGAACCGCGGGCTTGCGGACGACGGTGTTGCGCAGCGTCGCGAGACCGCCCACGGTGATCTCGACGACGTCGCCGTCGAGCAGCCAGCGGGGTGGCGTTCGTCCCGCGCCGACGCCCGCCGGCGTGCCCGTGAGGATGAGGTCGCCGGGCAGGAGCGTCGTGCCCTGGCTGATCCACGCGACGAGCGTGGGGATCGAGAACACCAGCTCGCTCGTGTTCGCCGACTGCACGATCTCGCCGTTGAGGCGGGTCTCGATCGTGAGATTGGAGACGTCGACCTCGTCGATCGTCGCGATCTCGGGCCCGAGCGGGCAGAACGTGTCGAACGACTTCGACCACGTGAACTGACCCGTCGTGAACTGGTGGTCGCGCGACGACACATCGTGCGCGGCGGTCACACCGGCGACGTAGTCGAGCGCGTCGCGCTCGCTCACGTCGCGTGTCGTGCGGCCGATGACGACCGCGACCTCACCTTCGTAGTCGGGCTGCGCGACGTGGGGCGGGATCACGATTGGCTGCTCATGACCGATCAGCGCGCCGGGCGACTTCGTGAACAACGTCGGTGCCGTCGGAACGTCGCGTCCCGACTCCGCCGCATGATCTCGATAGTTGAGACCGACCGCCCAGATCACGCGTGGCTTCGGGATCGGCGGGTCGAGCGAGACGCCGGCGATCGGCATGATGTCGGTCGCGCGCCCGATCTTGTCGCGGGCGGCCTCGACGCCGTGCGCGCCGAGAAAGCGGCATGCGTCCGACGGGAGGCCTGTCAGCGCGGCCAGATCGATCGCCCCGGTACCGGGTGCGTCGAGGGGCCCGTCGAGAGCCCGAATGCGTCCGTCGATCGAGACCAGCTTCACGCGCGCATGATGTCACGGGTTCGGGCGCAGGGCGTTCCGATCGCTGATGAACCGGTTGATGATCGTCGTCGCCGTGGAGTGCAGGGCGGCCGGCAGCTGCACCTCGGCAGAGACGAAGTCGGAGGGCTGTCCGTGGTCGAGCTCGGCGATCCAGACGCCGTCGACCACGTTTCCGTTGGCCGCGGTGTACTGGTACAGGAAGGTCGTGTTGTTCGCGCGTTGGATGTGCGCGCCGGCCGGCAGGAAACCGGCGGGAAGGTGGATCGAGCCGGCGACGCCGTCGGTCTGCCACCATGAGCCGACCTCGACTCCGGTGCCGGCGTCGATCTTCTCGTTCGGGTCGCGGGGATTCGTCCACGTCGAGCCGCTTCCCGACCCGCCCGCGTCCTGACCCGTGAACTTCCAACCGGCCGGCACGAGCAGCTTGATGCTGCGCGTCCCGGTCTGCAGGGTGAGCGCCCCCGCGCTCGGCGCCGGCGGCCCTGCGGTGACATGGACCGTGACGGTCGGCAACGCCGGCAGGACGCCCTGAGGATCGGTCGTGAGGACCACGTGGTAGTCACCGGGCGGGAGCGGCGGAATGCTTCCGTCGGAGAGGCAGGGCACCTCGTTCGCGGCCGAGATCGTGCCCGCGCTCGAACAGGTCGTGTACTTCGTCGTGATGGTGACGGGGAAGCGGTTGGCGCCGGGTTCCAACATCGTGTGCGCGACGGCGCAATCGGTCGGGAAGAGGACGCTGAGCGGAACCGACGGGTTCGTGAGCGAGAGGGCCCACTTGGCGCGGCACGGACCGGTTTCGAGCGTCATCGCCGAGGCGGTCTCGTTGTCGATCACGAGCGTGGCGCTGACATCGGTGCCGGCGGCGAATGTCGTACCCGGTAACTCGACGCTCGTCGACAGCGTGAGTTGGGCCGCGTCGACATGCGCCGGTGCCCGCCCGAGAATCTCGGTCGCGAGTTTGATCGCCTGTTGGCGGGTTGCCAGCGGTGAGATCGTGACGGTCGTTCCGGTGATTCCGGGATTGACCACGGGTGCGCTCACGACGCGGTCGTTCACGATGATCGCGGCCTGACGGTTGACGTGCGCAGCGAGGCGGTCCACGGCCGCTCGACTGACCTTCACGTTGACCGTCCAACCGAGTGTGTCGTCGTAGTAGACCGACGCGCCGTGCACGTCGGCCGCGCTCATG
>JBBSEC010000001.1:0-157221 GCA_038240075.1 Acidimicrobiia bacterium | reverse complement strand
GTTGGTGATCCGCGTGATGAGCGACGGCGCGCCGAACGTGCCCACTTCGCGTGCCGAGAAATCGGTGACCTGATGGAAGAGGTTCTTGCGCAGGTCGCGCCCGAAGCTCATCGCGACCTTGGCGCCCCAGTAGACCGCGGCGACCGCGAAGACGATCTGCACGATCGAGAGGACCACCATCACCGCGCCCCACGTCCAGATGTAGCCCTGGTCGCTGCGGAGCAGGCCGCGGTCGATGATGTTCGCGTTGATCGTGGGCAGGGTCAGCGCGGCAGAGGTCTGCACGGTCTGCAGCGCGACGATGAGGAGCAGCTGGTTGCGGTACGGAGCGAGGTGCGACTTCAGCAGGCGGGTCAGCACGGCGTGTCTTTCGCCGGCGGCTTCGGGCCGACACCGTGGAGGAACAGCGAAAGCAACTCGGCGGGCGACATGGGCTCGCCCGCGAGCATCGGGTGCGTCGTCGACATCGTGAGCGCGCGCAGCAGCCGCGCCGCGACGATCGGCTCGACCGTGATCTGCGCGCGGTGTTCCTCGAACCGGCGGACGAGCGCGTCGCTGTCGGCCATGGGTCGCCGGGTCATCTCATGGAAGCGGGTGCCGACACTCGAGACCAGGCGCCAGATGTCGATGACGCGCTGCTGCATGATCGCGATCGCCGACGCGAGCCCTTCCTCGAACGGCAGGCCGTCAGGAATCCCGTTGAGAGCGGCTTCGAGCGGGGCCGGATCGAGGGCCGACTCCACCACCGCCGCGATGACCTCGTCCTTGTCGCCGAAGGCCCGGAAGATGGTGCCCTCGGCGATCCCGGCCGCCTCCGCGATCTGCCGGGTGGTCACCCGGTCGCCGTGCTCGAGCAGCAGGGGCAGGGTGGCGGCGACGATCATCGAGCGGCGCTCGTCGGGCGGCAACGCCGACGCGCGGGTGCTCTTGGTCACAGTCGCCGGGCCGGTCATGACCCGGGAGCCTAGCTGAGTGAGGACTCACTCAGAACGGGGGCGCCTCGGCCGAGCTCCGTCAAGCGAGGACGGGGTTGATCGCGCTGGCGGCCACGTCGCCGACGCCGATCCCGGGGAGCCACACCGCCGCGTCGAAGCGCTCATAGGCGTTGCGGGGCTCGCGCAGCGCCGCGCCGTCGGCGAAGAAGATGATCGTGAACGCCTCACGAACGGCGTCGGTCTCATTCGCTCCCGCGCAGTGCAAGGTCCATCCCGCGTGGAACGACGCGTCGCCCGCGGCCAACGCAGGCGTCGGCGAGACGGTCAGCCCCCGTTCGGCGACCAGCGCCGCGAACTCGGCTTCGGAGCGATCGGAGATCTCGCGGCCGCGCAGGTCGCCGAGACGGTGCGAGCCGTCGGCGAACGCCATGAGCCCCATATCGGTGGTGACGTCGTGGAGCGGCATCCACATCGTCACGGTCTGCTCCGTGTCGAGCGGCCAGTAGAACTCGTCCTGGTGCCACGGTGTGCGCCCGCCGGCCGGCTCCTTGAAGAGCGCCTGGTCGTGGTAGAGCCGGACCCGTTCGACGCCGAGCAACGCCGCGGCGAGGCGACCGAACCGCGGCGCGCGCACGAAACGCTCGACCGCGGGCTCGACCTGCCACAGGTTGCACGACTGGAGAAACGCGCGGCCATAGGTGTCGCGTTCTGAGAGCGGACGTTGCTCGCGCCGCAGCGTCGTCGCGCCGCGCTGGATCGCGGGCCGGTACTCGTCGACCTCGGCACGCGACGCAACCGCGGGAAGCACGATGTGACCATCGCGCCGGAACCGCGCCGCCGCCGCCGGGTCGAGGTCGTAGAGCCGGGCGAGTGACGTCATGGATGCCGGGGACGGTTGGTCCATCCGCCTTCCTCGGTCGGGAACCAGCCTCCGGCCGCCAGCGTGCCTCCGTCGACGTGCACCGTCGTCCCGGTGACGAACCGCGAGAGATCGGAGGCAAGGAAGAGCGCGGCGCCCGCGACATCGTCGGGAGATCCGAAGCGTCCGAGCGGCACCCAGGTGGGCACGAGATGCTGCTGTTCGGGCGGAACCCAGCGAGAGTACGGCACCTGCAGGGTCTCGACGACATCGGGAGCGACCGCGTTCACGCGGATCCCGTTGCGCGCGTATTCAATCGCGAGACTGCGCGTGAAGCCGGTGATCGCGGCCTTGAACGCGGAGTACACCGCGCGCGTCGGGATCGCGCGAAACGCTTCGATCGTCGACACGTTCACGATGCTCCCACCGGTCCCGCGTTCGAGCATGTGCACGAGCGCGGCGCGCGTGCCGCGCAGCACGTGGCCGAGGTTCACCTCGTAGAGGTCGTTCCACTCTTGGTCGGTGTTTTCGTGGAACGGCTTGCGGGCACCGCCGAAGTGACCGACGTTGTTGACCATCACGTCGACCGTTCCGAACGCCTCGACCGCCCGGGCGACGGCCTGCGCGGCACCGAGTGGCGTGCAGACGTCGACGACCTCCGCGGTCGCGGTGCCGCCCGCCGCCTCGATCTCCGCCACGGTGTCGCCGGCGCGCTCGCCGTCGATCTCGGCCACGACGACCGAGGCCCCTTCGGACGCGAAGCGCGTCGCGATGCCCCGACCGATACCCCCGCCCCCGCCGGTGACGACGGCGACCCGCCCCGCGAGCAGTGCCTCCACTGACGGGAGGCTACCGAGCGGCTAAACCTCCGGAGGCTCTCAAGCGTTCTCGGGGTGTGGTGGCGGTGGTGGACTCCGACAATCCGATCGAGCTCGGCCCCACCGCGCCCGGCACGGTCGCGCTCGACGCGGCCGCGTTCTGCCGTGCGGTGTACCCGCGGCTCGTCGGCGCGCTCAGCCTGTGCTGCAGGAACCGCGACGACGCTACCGAGCTTGCACAGGAGACCCTCAGCCGGGTGATCGAGCACTGGGAGCGGCTCCGGGTGCACGACGATCCCGAAGCGTGGGCGTTCCGCACCGGGTTCAACCTCGCCAACTCGTGGTGGCGGCGGCGAGCGGTCGCCCGGCGTTTCGAAGAGCGGCGTTTCGTGGAGCAGCGAGGCCAACGGGTCGAAGGCGAAGCGGTTTCCGACGCGACCGGCGAGGCAATCGACGTGCGCCGCGCCGTCGCCGCGCTCCCCCGTCGTCAACGCGAGGTCGTCGCACTGCGCTACTTCCTCGACTGCAGCGTTGCCGAGACCGCGGCACGCATGGGCTGCGCGGAGGGCACCGTGAAGGCGCTCACGCACCAGGCGATCGACGCGCTCCGTGTCGCGGGTCTCGCAGATCTCGAAGGAGCCGACGATGAGTGACCTGCGCGGACACATCCACGCCGCGGCGACGACGGTCGACGACGGCGCCGAGCTCGACCTGGGCGCACTGCAGCAGCGCGTGGTCCGGCGCCGGCAGCGGCGCGTCGCCGCGGTCGGTGCCGCGGCCGTGGTGCTGATGCTCGCGGCAGGCGGTGGTGTGCTCGCCGCGCAACGCGGTTCCGACACCGGCTCGTTGAGCACGCGGAACGGCAGCTCGGAACCCACCGTGCCGACCACCGAGCCGTCGACCACGACGACGCACACGGCCACGACGAGCACGATTCCCGGCACGACGACCGTGCCGTCGCAGGGTCCGGGCCCGACCAACGCGTCGGGCAGCAACAGCTCGATCACCGCCGCGCCGACGAGCGGGCTCGGCAACTTCGACGACGTCACGGTCACCGCAACCGGTGTACCGAACGGCAGCTACGACGTCGGGCAGTGCCCGGCGGGACACGTGGGCGACCTGAACCAGTGCCTGTTGAACGACGTCGTCGACGTCACCGACGGTCACCTGAGCGCAAAGGTCCACGTGTTCTGGTGGATGAACACGGGCCAGGTCGACTGCGGCGCCGCGGCAGGAACGTGTGTCGTCGGATTGCAGAGCGCCGATCCGAGAGTGGCCTTCGCACCGAGGACCTTCGACCTCGCGTTCGATCCGGCGAAGCGTCCTCGCATCGAGGTCACGCCGAACACCGGCCTGGCCGACGGGCAGGAGATCCAGGTTCGCGGCATCAATGTCGGCGCCGGTTCCGTGAGCTTCGCCGAGTGCCTGAAGGACCAATGGGCGACGTGCCAGTACGCGGACGCGACGGCCGGAGCCGACGGCAACTTCACGGCGACGTTCGCCGCGCAACGCGTGTTGCACTGGATGTATCAAGGAGAGATCGACCAAGCCGGCGAGTGCGGTGTCGACGGCGACTGCGTCATCGAGGTGTGGGTGACACCGAACGGCTTCGAGAACTTCGACTCGACCAGGTACCGCGTGTGGATCGAACCGACGAACCCGGCCGCGCTCGCGTTCGCGCCGGCACCGCCACCCACCACGACATCAACGACCGCGCCGTGACGAGCATCGCAATCTCGTAGACGCGACTACGAACGGGCGCGCGCGTCCAATACGCGAAGTGTCGGGGGGCTCCCCGGACCGACGGGCGGTTCGATCCAGGGAGCCCCACCGAGTGTGCGGCTTCCCCACTGCCGCCGATCAACTGCCCACTGGGGCCCCAGAAAGCAGTTGAGTGACGGACACCTCATCCCCATGATGGCGGCCGCACGACGCGCACAGTACCGCGAGCCGCGAGCGCGTGCGACGGATGCCCGAGCGAGCGCAGTCATGCGAAGCTTCACCGCGTGCTCCCCAATGTGCTGTTCGTGACCGCGGACCAATGGCGCGGCGATTCACTCTCGTGCGCAGGCCATCCGGTGGTCCGTACGCCGAACCTCGACCGCCTCGCGGCTTCGGGTGCGCGCTTCACGCGACACTTCGCTCAAGCCGCGCCGTGCGGCCCGAGCCGCGCGTCGCTGTACACCGGCATGTACCTGATGAACCATCGTTCGGCGACGAACGGCACTCCTCTTGATTCCCGCCACACCAACATCGCCCTCGAAGCCCGCAAGCTCGGCTACCGGCCTGCGCTGTTCGGCTACACCGACACCAGCATCGATCCGCGGACGGTCGCACCCGACGACCCGCGGCTGCGCCAGTACGAAGGGGTGCTGCCCGGCTTCGACCCCGTCTGCCACCTGCCCGAGGGCAATCCCGCGGCGTGGCTCGCACAACTCACGGAACTCGGGTACGAGCTCGGCCCCGACTGGCGTCGCTTCGTCGACGATCCCGTTGCCGGCTACCCAGGGGTCGAAGAGTGGGGGCCGCACCGCGCCCCGACGCAATACGCGGCCGGCCACAGCCAGACCGCGTTCCTCACCGACCGCGTCATCGAGTTCATCGATCGCAACGGAGGCGTTCCCGACGCTCCGTGGTTCGCGCACCTGAGCTACCTCCGGCCGCACCCGCCGTTCTACGCGCCCGAGCCGTACAACACGATGTTCGATCCGATGAGCGTTCCGATGCCGGTGCGCGCCGAGAGCCGTGCGGTCGAAGGCGCGCAACACCCGTTGGTCGCGGCGTTCGTCAACCATCCCTTCCTCACGTCCCCCGACGACGAGAAGCACCTCCGCCAGCTGCGCGCGACCTACTACGGCATGCAGGCCGAGGTCGACGATCAACTCGGCCGGCTGCTCGACCATCTCGACGCGACCGGTGCGGCCGATCGCACGATCGTCGTGATGACATCGGATCACGGAGAGATGCTCGGCGACCACTTCTTGATGCACAAGCTCGGTTGGTTCGACGCGTCGTTCCACGTGCCGCTGATCGTGCGCGATCCGCGCGCCGAGAGCGACTCCCACCGCGGCGCCGTGATCGAAGACTTCACCGAGCACGTCGACGTGATGCCGACGTTGCTCGCGCTGCTCGGCGGCGAGGTGCCGTTGCAGTGCGACGGGCGGCCGCTCACCGGGTTCCTGCGCGATTCCCGTTCGGGCGACGACGACTCCACGTGGCGCACCGACGCCCACTTCGAGTTCGACTTCCGCGACTCGGGGAGTGATCTGCTCGAGCAGGCGTTCGACCTGACCCTCGAAGAGTGCTCGATCGCGGTCTTGCGCGACGAGCACGGCAAATACGTGCACTTCGCCGGCCTGCCCGCGATCTTCTTCGACCTCGACACCGATCCCGATCAGCTCGTCAACCGCGCCGAAGATCCCGCGTACGCGGCTGCGGTGCTCGCGTACGCGCAGCGCATGCTCTCGTGGCGCATGCAGCACCAGGAGCGCACGCTGGCGGGCATGAAGCTCACCCAGCACGCCGGCCTCGTCGAGCGCCGGGCATCGCGTCGCTAGGGTCCGCAGCGATGGATCCGATCACCTTCTTCGGGCTCGCGCCCACGGGCGAGCCCGGCCGCTGGCGCATGCCGATCGTGCGCGGGCTCGTGTCGGGCACCGGCGCGCTGTTCGGCGGCGTCGGCCTCGGCGCCTGCATCGAAGTCGCGGAGCTGCTCACGGGCCGACCGCTCGTGTGGGCGACCGCGCAGTACCTCACGTACGCGCGGCCGCCGTCGGTGCTCGAGGTCGACGCGCTCGAAATCGTGCGCGGCCACCAGATCTCCCAGGTGCGCGTGCTCGCACACGTCGGCGATCAGGAGATCCTGACGGTGCTGGCCGCGCTCGGCGACCGTCCGAGCCCACTCGCCGGGCAATGGGCGAACCGTCCCGACGTCGCCGCGCCCGAGGCGTGCCCGGCCCGCGCGTTGATGGATCGCCACGACGGCACGATCACCAGCCGGCTCGAGATGCGCGTCGCGCGCGGGCGCGGCCCCGACGATTTTCCCGGCCCTCCCGGTGACGGCAACTCCGCGCTGTGGGTGCGCATGCCGGGCCTGGCCGAGATGTCGGCGGCAGGGCTCGCGATCATCGGCGACTTCGTGCCGTTCGGGATCTCGCAGGCGCTGGGCGTGCGCGCTGGCGGCAACAGCCTCGACAACACCCTGCGTGTCGCGCGCCGCGCCGCGACCGACTGGGTGCTCGCCGACATCCGCGTCCACGCGATCGCCGACGGCTTCGGCCACGGCCTCGTGCACCTGTGGGCCGAAGATGGCACCCTGCTCGGCACGGCCAGCCAATCCACCATCGTCAGGTCATGGAAGGAAGAGGGCTCATGACTCCACCCGCACGTTGGGGCATCACGGTTCCGTTCGACGGGGTGCCGTTGTCGGAGCACCGCGGGTGGTACGAGGAGGCGGCCGACCTCGGCTACACCGACCTCTGGTCGGCCGAGTCGGGCGGAGCCGACGCGTTCACTCCGCTCGCCCTCGCGGCGGCGTGGACACCCACTCTCCGCCTCGGCACCGCGATCATCCCCGTCTACACGCGCGGTCCGCACACCCTCGCCTCGCAGGTCGCGTCGCTCTGCGCGGCCGCGCCCGGTCGCTTCGCCGTCGGGATCGGCTCGTCGTCGAACGTGATCGTCGAGCGCTGGAACGACATCACGTTCGAGAAGCCGTACCAGCGCGTGCGCGACACGATTCGCTTCCTCCGCGCCGCGCTGCGCGGCGAGAAGGTCGACGAGGAGTACGAGACGTTTCGCGTGCGCGGCTTCCGGTTGCTCATCAAGGTCGAAGAGCAACCTCCGATCCTCGTCGCCGCCCTGCGTCCCGGCATGCTCCGACTCGCCGGCCGCGAAGGCGACGGTGCGATCATCAACTGGCTGTCGGCCGAAGACGTCCGCACGGTCGTCCCGCACGTCGGCGCAGGCAAGGAGATCGTCGCCCGCCTGTTCGTCCTGCCGACGGAAGATCGCGACATCGTGCGCATGGTCGGGAGCCGCGCGATCGCGCAGTACCTCAACGTGCCGGTCTACGCCGCGTTCCACGAGTGGCTCGGACGGGGCGACATGCTGAAGGACATGTGGGCGCACTGGAAGGCGGGCGACCGCGACAAGGCCACGGCGTCGATCCCCGACGAGTTGATCGACGCCTTGATCATCTCGGGCTCACCCGAGCAGATCCGCGACCACGTCGACCGCTACGTCGCGGCCGGCGTCACCACTCCCGCGCCCGCGATCCTCGCCCCACCCGACCAGGCCCGCGCCACCATGCGCGCGCTGGCCCCCGCGAACCGCTGAACCCGGGTCGCCCTGCCCCGCCCTGCCCCGCCCTGCCCCGCCCTGCCCCGCCCTGGTCGCGATTTGTCACGCATACGATGCGAATCGCGACCAGGGACGCCGAAGTGACGCCGCCTCAGCATTCTCGGCGCCTCGTGACTTGAGGTTCGTGTGGAGGAAGGCGAGTTCTCGGCCTGGTACGTCCGTGAGCACCGCCGCGTGGTCGCCAGCCTCGCGGCCCTGTCGGGCGACGCCGACGCGGCCCGCGACGCCGCCGACGAAGCGTTCGTCCGTGCCTTGGCCCGGTGGGAGCGGGTGCGCGCGATGGACTCACCGGCCGGATGGGTGCACCGCGTCGGATTGAACGTCCTGCGGAGGAACCGGCGCAGGCGAAGTCTCGAAACCCGGCTCCTGCGTCGTGCTGTCGAGGTCGCGCCCGCGCTGCCCGCTCACCCCGAGGTGTGGGATGCGGTCCGCCGGCTCCCCGAGCGGCAACGCCTGGCGATTGTGCTCCGCTTCGTCGCCGACCTGCCGGAAGCGGAGATCGCGTCGGTGATGGGCATCGCGCGCGGGACCGTCTCCGCGACGCTCAGCGCGGCCCGCGCCTCGCTCGCACGCACGCTCGATGACGACCGCGCCGAAGCCGACCCGTCGGAGGCGAGCCAATGATCGATCTGCAGCAGGCCGGCGACGACCTCGTCGACGAGCTCGACCACGAGCCGACACCCCAGGCGCGGATCGTGCGCCGGGCACGCGCACGGCGGAGGCGGCACGCGTTCAGCGCCGTGACGGTCGTCGTCGCCGTCGCCGTCCTCGGCGGTGTCGTCTACCACCAGACGACGAACGGAAGCCGCCTGGTCGTCGTGCCCGCCACGAACTCGACGCTCCCGACCCGCGTCACGGAACCGACCGTGCCCGCGACCGCGCCCGGCGTCGTCGAACGCGCGGCGCGGCGATTCACCACCGCGCACAAGGGCCGTGTGCTCCCGCTCACCGACAAGGACATTTCGTTCGCGGTCATGGGTGGTGGCGGCGACAAGCTCATCTACACGGTCGATCGCACGGGAACGACGTTGCGGCTCATCGACGTGTACAGCCTGCGCGTGCGAGCCACCGCCACGACCCCGCCGCTCTCGAGTCTCGCGTTCCCGACCGGAGCGCCGTTGTACGCGACGGGCGCGACCAACACGTCGGCGACACGGGCCTTTGTCGAGCGTCTCGACGAAGGCACGCTCGAGCCGGTGTGGCGCAGGCCGACCGCGCCGGACCCGGTGATCGCGGCGACGAGCAACCTGCTGTGGATTCAGTCGGGCGCGGCATTGCAACGCATCGATCCTGGCGACGGCAGCGTGCTAGCCAGCTTCATCCTGCCCACGAGCAACCGCGTGTCACTCGCGCTCACGAGCGATGCGCTCTACGTCGCGACCACGAAGCCGGGCGGCGGCCACACCAGCATCGAGACGCGCGATCCCGCCTCCGGTGTCGTGACGTCGACGCTCCTAGGAGTCGAGGGAACGTTCCCGCCCGAGTTGGTGCCCACGCCGCAGGGCCTCTGGACCGTCTACCCGACGGGCAACTTCGCGTCGATGGAGCTATACCGCGTCAACGGTGCGGTCCTGACGCCCGCGCGAAACGTCGACGAGGTCGGCACGAACGCGGCGCGGCTCGCCTACGACCCGGCGCTCTCACCGGTGCTGTGGCTCGACCGCGCGCAGGGCACGGTGGCGTGCCTCGATCCGACCACCGCGTCGCCGATCGCGACCATCACCGACCACACGCAGCCGCGGCTCATCGCGACCGATCAGTCGGATGTGCTCATCGACATCAGCGGCTTCGTCGGCATCTTCCGCGCCCACGACCTCTGCCCCCGCATCGCGCAGTAGCGGGCCGCCCGACGCTCCGCACTGTGAGCCTTCGATGCGATCGACCCGTCAGAGGAGCGCTTCGATGGTCGCGACGACGTCGTCGGGTGACGGCATGGCGGCGATCGCGGCGGCGGCGGCACCGGCGCGGGCACGGAACGCAGGCTCGCCGAGCAAGCGGCGGATGGCATCGGCGACCGCGTCGGTGGTGGCCGTCCCGGGAGCCAACGCGAGGCCGGCGCCGAACATCTCGCAGGCGGCCGCGTTGACGAACTGGTCAGCCGCCTGCGGGAGACAGAGCTGCGGGATCCCGCGTGCGAGCGCGGCGAGAAACGTGCCCGAGCCCGCGTGCGAGACGACGACCGCGCAACGATCGAGCAACAGCGACTGCGACACGTAGCGCTCCACGGCCACGTTGGCCGGCAGGGTTCCGAGCGCGTCAGGATCGGCGTCGGGCCCGACCGTGACGATGAACGTCGCGTCGAGCGTGCGGGCCGCGTCGAGCACCGGAGCGAAGACCGCGGCCGGGTTGAAGACCGTGCCGAACGTGACGTACACGATCGAACGCGACGAGTCGTCAAGGTACGCAGGGAGCACCTCGCCCTTGACCGCGTCGACCGCGACCGGGCGGAGCGGCTGCACCCTCGGGACGTGCGCCTGCGATGCCGGGTGCAACTCGGTCGGATAGATGTCGAGGTACAAGTGCTCGTACGACCCACCGAACTCGGGCGGTTCGACGCCCACCGACTCCCACAGCGGCTCCACCTCGCGACTCGCAGCCTCGAGAATGTCCCGGGGCACGAGCGCCCCGAATCCGTGCGTCACGTGCGGGACGCCGAAGCGCCGCGCGACGATGGCCGACGCGAACTCGGCCGCGCCGTGAACGATGACGTCGGGCGGCGCGGCCGTCGCCGCCGACAGAAGCTGCGGGAGCGCCACGGGCGCCTCGATCGCTCCGAACAACTTCGGGAACATCAGCAGCCGGCGCGCTTCCGGCGCCAGCGTCGCCTCGTCGGGATAGCGGCTGCGGAGTGCGCCGTGGCGCGTCTCGGTCTCGAGACCCATTGCGGTCGTCGTGAACCCTGCGGCGGCGACCCGCCGGCACAGCGCCGGGCTGGTCGCCCAGTGCACGGTGTGGCCCGCGCGCTGCAGGGCCAATGCCAACGGAATCATCGGATTGACGTGACCGTACGCGCCGGGCGCCGCGAACAAGATGTGCACGGCGACCATCTTGCCGCGTCACCGCGCGACACGCGCGTGCTGCTTGGGGGCGGGTGGAGACGGTCTACGCGACCTGCTTGAGCTTCACTTCGTCGTGGCGAACGGTCGCAAGGCCGAAGCGGCGCAGCACGCGGATCAACAACCAACCGGGATCGAGCTCGCCGTGCAACGCGAACGTCGCCGACGTCGGCGCGGCGTGGTGGTTGTTGTGCAGGCCTTCGCCGGCGGTCACCAACGCGAGCAGCTGCCCGTTGGTCGCGGAGTTCTCCTGCGGACGGCTTCCGTAGGTGTGACCGACCGCGTTGATCGCACCCGACAGCATCACGTACGTGAACGCGTGCAGGAGCGAACCGAGCAGTCCGACCTGCCAACCGAGCCCGACGAGCGACGTGATCCCCATCGCGATCACGATCCCGACGCCCAAGCCGAGCAACGCGTGGTCGAACAGCGCGCGGTCGAGCCGGTCGGCCGGAAGATCGCGCGCGTAGCGCTTCACCGCGACCTCGTCGCCCGCGACCTTCTTGTACAACCCGACGTTGCCGAGCTGCACGCGCCAGAACCCATGAACGATCGGGCTGTGCGGATCGTCGACGGTGTCGGTCGCGGCGTGGTGCCTGCGGTGCACCGCAACCCACTCGCGCGGACGCATGCCGGTCGTGATCCACAAGAAGATGCGGAACGGCAGCGCGGCGGCCGGGCGGATCGCCAGGGCGCGGTGGCTGAGGGCGCGGTGCAGGTAGACCGTCGTCGCGAGGATCGCGATCTCGGTGATCACGAAGGCAAAGGCGAGCGCCGGCAGGATGAGGGTGAGCAGCACGTGCATCGGCCGTGAATCCTAACGCCTACGGACCGGTAGGTAGAAGTCGCTCACCAGGGCATTCACACACCCGGGTTGCTGCGATGCGCCTAGCCTGCGGGTCATGGTGCTCCCTGCGTCGAGTCCGACCACGCGGGAGCAGATCCTCACCGTCGCCCGGGCCCGCTTCTCCGATCATGGCTTCGCGGGCACCAGTCTGAACGACATCGCCGACGAGGTCGGCATCCGGCGCCCGAGCCTCCTGCACCACTTCCCGTCGAAGGACGCTCTCTACCGCGAGGTGCTGATCGACGCGTTCGCCGACTGGGCCGATCTCGTCGAGCAGGCGACGACCGGACCGCGCGAAGGCTGGCGGCAGGTCGAGCAGGTGCTGCGCGCGGCGTTCACGTTCTTCGAAGAGCATCCCGACTTCGTGCGCCTCGCGCGCCGCGAGGCGCTCGAAGGTGGGCCCATGCTCGAAGGTGAGCTCACGGCGCTGCTCCGGCCGCTGTTCGATCGCGGTGCCGCGTTTCTCCAGCGCGAGATGGACGCCGGCCGGCTCCGCACGTACGACACGCGTCAGCTGCTGCTCACCGGCTATGGCGCCGTGCTGTCGTACTTCTCCGACGCGCCACTCATCGGTGGTCTGCTCGACGACGAGCCGATGTCACCGGCATCGCTGGCCGTGCGCCGCGAGCACGTCATCGACGTGTTGCGCAGTGCGCTCGAAGTCAATTGAACATTCCGGGTTCGCCGACCGTCGCTTCCGCGACCTCGTCGAGCAGCTCCGGTCCCTGGTTGTCGGGCTTGTTCACGAGCGTCGACACCGGATAGCAGAGGAAGTCGTCACTCGGCGCGGGCACGAGCAACCGCGCCAACGGCGTGGTGTTGCGCGCGTCGGGGTCGAGCCACTCGGCCCAATCACGCTCCGCCAGCACGACGGGCATCCGATCGTGGATCGGCTCGAGCTTCTCGTTCGCGGCCGTGGTGATGATCGCGCACGAGCGCACCCACTCGGCCTCCGGGTCGGCCCGATCGCGCCACACCTCGTAGAGGCCCGCGAACGCCATCGGCTCGCGGTCGACGCGCGCGATGAAGTACGGCTGCTTCTGCTTCCGCTTGCCGTGACTGCCGGGCACGACGCGCCACTCGTAGAAGCCGTCGGCCGGCATGAGACACCGCCGGCGTTCGAACGCCTTGCGGTAGGCGGGCTTCTCCGAGAGACCCTCGGCCCGGGCGTTGATCAGCCGGTCGCCGACGGAGAGATCCTTGGCCCAGGACGGCACCAGGCCCCAGCGGACCCGATCGAGGACCCGGAGCCGGTCACCGTCGGGCGAGACGGACTCGGCGACCACCGGCACCTCTGTGCGCGGCGTGACGTTGTAGTTGGCCTCGACGTCGGCCGCCCGGACCTCGTCGACGTGCAACTGCTCCGCGAGAAGAGTCGGCGACGACACCGACACGTACCGACCACACACGACGCGAACTTAACGTCGCTCAGCGGTGCAGTGTTCCCACGCGTGCCTGGCGCGCCGTTCCGTTGCGGGGCTTCTGCGGACGGTCGGAGAGCCGGTAGACGAACCGCAGGCTCGACCACACGTCGTCGACCGCGCACACCTTGTTGTCGACGAGCCCACCGGCCAGCCCGACATCGCGCACGTCGCGTTCGCAGAGGTCGGTCGCGACACCCGCGTTGCGCTTCGGCCACGCGACCCACAGCCCACCGTCGCACGCCAACACGGCGGCGAGTCGCGGAAAGCGGCGCTCGAGCTCCGCGCGACGCGTCACGAAGAACACGACGACATCGAGATTCGAGCGCGGCTGTTTGAGCATGCGCACGCCGTCGGGCAGCGGTGTCAGTTCATGATCGAAGCCGACGGGCGCGCCAACCAACGCGACCCGTGACCCTTCGGTGATGCCGAGTTTCTTCGGCAGCACCGTCCCCGAATATCCAGCCACGAGCGGGAGTCAATCGCGCCGACGGCCGCCGGTCAATTGCACCGCGCGTGAGGTTCGGCAAAATCCGCGTCACGCGGGTTCGCCGACCTGCCATCGCGCGAACTTCGGCACGGCCGCCGCGATCACGCCGACGCCGCAGAGACAGAGCACACCGCCGCTCACGACCGCGGTGAACGGTGAGAACAGCGAGCCCGCGACGCCCGCTTCGAAGTCGCCGAGACGAGCGCCGCCCGCGACGACGAGGATGTTGAGCGCGCTCAGCCGGCCGCGTAACGAGTCGGGCACGATGAGTTGCTGTGACGACGAGCGGAACACCGCGGAGATCACATCCGCGGCGCCGGCGATCGCGAGAAAGCAAAACGCAAGCCAGAGGTTCGTGCCCGAGAGCCCGAAGCCGACCACGGCGAGTCCCCAGATCGTCACTGCGGCGAGGATCGCGCGGCCGGGCCGGCGCACCGTGCCGACCCAGCCCGAGGTGAGCGCACCGATCAGCGCGCCGACCGACAACGCGGAGAACAGGAGGCCGACCACCTGAGGGCCGCGGTGGAACTGCACGACCGCCAACCGCGGGAAGAGCGCCCGCGGCATCCCGAAGATCATCGCCACGAGGTCGACCGCGAAGGTCGACTGCAGCACCCGGCGTCCCCGCAGGAAGCCGAAGCCCTCCTTGATCGCCTCCCAGCCCTCCGGCTCGCCGTCGGCGGCGGGAACGGGCGGTGTGGGGCGCAGGAGCAGCACGAAGAGGATCGCGACCCCGTAGGTCGCGACGTCGAAGCCGTAGGCCCAGGTCAGGCCGATCTGAGCGACGATGAGGCCGCCGAGGGCGGGCCCGGCGATCGCGGCGACGTTCCACATCACCTGGTTGATCGCCGCCGCCGCCGGCAGCATGTCGGCGGGCACGAGGTTGGGGGTCATCGCGGAGCGGGTCGGCATCGAGACCGCGACGAACCCGCCGTTGATCGCGGCGGCGCCGTAGAGCACCGCGAGCACCGGATGGTCGGAGAAGGCGGCGACCAGCAGGATCGCCGACGACAGGCCGAGACCGACCTGCGCGGCCAGGAGCACGTGGCGCCGGTTGCGGCGGTCGATGACCGGCCCGATCAGCACCGACGCGACGATCATCGGGAGCAGCTGCGCGAGCCCGATGAAGCCGACCGCCGCGGCCGAGTGCGTGATCCGGTCGACCTGCACGAACAACGCGACCGTGGTGACCTGGCTCCCGGTCTGCGAGATCAGCTCACCGAGCCACAGCAGACGGAAGTCGCGCGACGCCCGCAGCGGCCCGATATCGACGGCCGTCCTGGCAACGGCGGCGCGCAGACGTCCCGACACCGGGGAATCGTACCGACGCCCTCGCGGTTGTCAGAGCAAATCCTGACCACCAAGGTCGATTTTCAGCCACGGGCCCCGCCCGTGCCCGAACCGGCCGAAGACGATCGAAAGAGGCGCTGCCATATGGCACTCCGACTGGGCGACGTTGCGCCCGACTTCACCGCAGAATCGACCGAAGGCACGATCACGCTCTACGACTACCTCGGCGACGGCTGGGGCGTCCTGTTCTCCCACCCGAAGGACTACACGCCGGTCTGCACCACCGAGCTCGGCGCCGTGGCGAAGCTCAAGCCGGAGTGGGACAAGCGCAACGTCAAGGTTGTCGGCCTCAGCGTCGACCCGCTCGAATCGCACAAGGGCTGGGCCGGCGACATCGAGGAGACCCAGGGCGCGAAGCTGAACTTCCCCCTGATCGCCGATGACGATCACAAGGTCTCGGACCTCTACGACATGATCCACCCGAACGCGAACGACACGCTCACGGTGCGGTCGGTCTTCATCATCGGGCCCGACAAGAAGGTGAAGCTCATCATCACCTACCCCGCGAGCACCGGTCGCAACTTCGACGAGATCCTGCGGGTCATCGACTCGCTGCAGCTCACGGCCAAGTACAGCGTGTCGACGCCGGTGAACTGGAAGGACGGCGACGACGTCATCATCGCCGGCACGGTCTCCGACGAGGACGCGAAGGCGAAGTTCCCCAAGGGTTGGAAGGCACTGAAGCCCTACCTCCGGGTGACGCCGCAGCCCAACAAGTAACACCCGGTCACCGATTGCGAAGTGCCCCGCGCGAGCGGGGCCCTGTTCGCGTCACGCTTCCGTCAGCGTGCGGTCAGGCCTCGAGGAAGCGGCGGATGCCGATCAGCGAGCCGAGCACACCGATGGAGATGCCGATCACGAGCACGATGATGCCGGCGAAGAAGGCGTCGGCCGACCCGAGGTAGAAGGTCGAGAAGAGGTTCTTGCTGCGCGCCAGCACCCCACCGAGCCACGACTCGAGCAGGAAGACGCCCCCGAACGCGAGCCCCGCGCCGATCGCGCCCTGCACGAAGCCCTCGGCGAGGAACGGCACACGCACGAACCAGTTCGAGGCTCCGACGAGCTTCATCACCTCGATCTCGCGACGGCGCGCGTAAGTCGCGAGGCGGATCGTGTTGACGATCAGGAACACCGACGCCGCAAGCAGCACGCCGGCCATCGCCCAGAAGATGGCCCGCACGATATGGATCCCGTGCAGCAGCGCCTTGATCTGCTTGTCGGCCGTCGTGACGTTGGAGACACCGCTCCGGCCCGAGAATCGTCCCGCGACATTGGGGGTGAACTTGGCGTCCTTCGGGACGACGAGGAACGACACCGGCAGGTTCTCCGGTGTGATGCTCTCGAGCAGCGCGTGGTTGCCGCGTTCGAGCTTCTTGAAGATCGAGTACGCCTCGGTGTGGCTCACGAAATGAATCGACTTCACCTGCGGATCCGACGCGAGCTCGTTCTTGATCGTCGCGATCTGCGGACCGGTCGCCTTCACGTCCATCCACACTTCGAGCTCGACGTTGTGGCGCCACGTGGAAGTGCCGTGGTCGACCGCGCGCTCGACGACGAGGATGCCGCCGAACAACGTCAACGAGATGAAGACGGTCATGATCCCCGCGATCGTCATCATGACGTTGCGGCGGAGGGAGATGAGGGTCTCGCGTACGAAGTACCTCAGGCGCGACAAAGTGGAAGCCTTTCCGGCTCAGTATTCAGGTCCCGACCCCGTAGACACCGCGGGTCTGGTCACGCACGAGCATGCCGTGGTCGAGCTCGACGACGCGCCGGCGCATCGCGTCGACGATGCGCTGGTCGTGCGTCGCCATCACCACGGTCGTGCCGGTTCGGTTGATGCGGTCGAGCAGACGCATGATGCCGACGGTGGTCGCCGGGTCGAGGTTTCCGGTGGGCTCGTCGGCAAGGAGGATGAGCGGCCGGTTGACGAACGCCCGCGCGATCGACACCCGCTGCTGCTCACCGCCCGAGAGCTCACCGGGGAAGTTGTGCGACTTCTTGGTGAGCCCGACGAGGTCGAGGATCTGCGGCACCTGCGTGCGTACGACGTTGCGCGGCCTCCCGATCACCTCGAGCGCAAACGCGACGTTCTCGTACACGGTCTTGTTCGGCAACAGCTTGAAGTCCTGGAACACGCAGCCGATGTTGCGGCGCAACTGCGGCATGCGCCACGAACCGAGGCGGCTGATGTCGCGGCCCGCAACGAGGATGCGGCCGCTCGTCGCGAACTCGTCGCGGAGCAGCAGCTTGAGGAGCGTCGACTTGCCCGATCCGGAAGGACCGACGAGGAAGACGAACTCGCCCTTGTTGACCTCGAGCGTGATGTCTCGGACTGCGACGACGTCGGCCTTGTAGACCTTGGACACGTTCTCGAAGCGAATCATGAGTTCGTCAACGGTAGCAACCACACCCCGGCGAATCGAGCCGGGGTCTCACAGGAGTTGGTTATGTGCCCTCATGTTGGCGGCGCCACTGGAGGTACGCGGCGATGAAGGCGCCGAGATCGCCGTCGAGCACCGCCGCAACGTTCCCCGACTCGAAGCGGGTGCGCTCGTCCTTGACGAGTTGGTACGGCGCCAACGTGTACGTGCGGATCTGACTCCCGAACGCAACATCGCGCTTGTCGGGCGACATCTCCTCGATCGTCTTGCGTCGCTCCTCGCGCTGCAGCGCCGCGAGGCGGGCGGCAAGGATCTGCATCGCCTTCGCACGGTTCTGCAACTGTGAGCGTTCGTTCTGGCACGACACGACGACGCCGGTCGGAAGGTGCGTGATACGGACCGCGGAGTCGGTGACGTTCACGTGCTGACCACCCGCGCCGGACGACCGGTACGTGTCGATGCGGAGATCGTTGACGTCGATCTCGGGCGCTTCCTCTTCCTCGATCGCGGGAACGGCGTCGAACGACGCGAACGCGGTCTGACGGCGCGCGTTGGCGTCGAACGGTGAGATGCGGATCAGGCGGTGCACACCCTTCTCACCGTGCAGCATCCCGTACGCGTAGCGACCCTTCACGATGAAGGTCGCCGACGAGATTCCCGCCTCGGTTCCTTCGTTGCGGTCATCGAGCTCGACGTCGAAGCCCTCTTGCTGCGCCCAGCGCGTGTACATGCGCAACAACATGTCGGCCCAGTCCGCCGCGTCGGTGCCGCCGGCGCCGGAGTGGACTTCGCAGATCGCGTCGCGCTCGTCGTGATCGCCCGTGAACAACGCGCGCAGCTCGAGCTGGTCGAGCTCGACGCCGAGCCCCTGCACTCCCGACGCGATCTCGCCCTCGACGGAGTCGTCGTCTTCCTCACGGCCGAGCTCGTAGAGCGTCTCGAGGTCGGAGACGCGAGCGTCGAGCCCATCGACGAGCTCGACGTCCTCACGCACACGCGCCATCTCGGTGGTGACGAGGCGCGCCTTGTCGGGGTCGTCCCACAGATCGGGACGGCTTGCGTCGGCCTCGAGCGCGACGAGCCGCCCGCGCGCGTCGTCGATGCGCAGATAGGTGTGCGCCTCGGTCACGCGGCGACGGAGGTCGCGCAGATCATCGGTGAAGTCACGCATGACGGGGTCGCAGTCTCAGCGGCCGTGGCAGAGCTTGAACTTCTTACCGCTCCCGCACCAGCAGGGCTCGTTGCGTCCCGGCGTCTTCTCGACCCGCACCGGTTGGATCGGCTGCTCGTCGGGCGCGGCGGTCTGCGTCCCCGATGTCTGCATGGCCGAGGGCACCGCGCCCATGCTCATCGCCCCGCCGTCGGGCAGCGCCGCCATCTCGTCGCCCGGCCGCGGCCGGGCCGCGGCCTCGAGCGCACTGGAGCCCTGGACGGGATCTTCCGGAGCGCTGTAGCTGAGCCTGCGCACGGGCTGGCGGGGCTTCTCGTCCTGCTCGAGCACCTGCACGTCGATGTGGAACATGTAGCGGACGAAGTTGTCCTCGATCCCGCCCATCATCGCCTCGAACATGTCGAAGCCCTCACGCTGCCACTCTGTGAGCGGGTCCTTCTGGCCCATCGCCCGCAGGTTGATGCCCTCCTGCAGGTAGTCCATCTCGTAGAGGTGCTCGCGCCAGCCCTGGTCGATCATGGCGAGCATCACGCGGCGCTCGATCTCCCGCCAGGCCTCGGTGTTGCCGGCGTCGTCGGCGATGTGCTGCTCGCGCTCCGCGTACAGATCGATCGCCTCGTCGTGCAGGAGCTGATCGACGACCGACCGCGAGCCGGCCTCCTCGATCTGCGCCTTCGTGAGCCGCACCGGGAAGTACTCGCGCAGCGCATTGACGAGCTCGTCGACGTCCCACTCCTCGACGAACTCACCGGGGCAGAACCGGTCGACGAGACGGCGGACCGCGCTCTCGACCGCTTCGATCGCCTCCGCGCGCAGGTCTTCACCGTCGAGGATCTGCTGGCGGCGCCGGTAGATGATCTTGCGCTGCTCGTTCATCACCTCGTCGTACTTGAGGACGTCCTTGCGGATCTCGAAGTTGCGGTCCTCGACCGTACGCTGCGCGCGCTCGATGGCCTTGCTGACCATCTTCGCCTCGAGCGGCACGTCGTCGGGGAAGGCCGCGCCCATGACGCGGCTCATCATCCCGGTCGCGAACAGGCGCATGAGCTCGTCTTCGAGCGAGAGGTAGAACCGGGTCTCGCCGGGGTCGCCCTGGCGGCCGGCGCGGCCGCGGAGCTGGTTGTCGATGCGGCGGCTCTCGTGGCGCTCGGTGCCGAGCACGTAGAGGCCGCCGAGCTCGCGCACCTTGTCGCCCTCGGCCGCGCACTCGGTCGTGAAGCGGTCGACGAGCGCCTTGAACTTCTCGGCCTCCTCGTCCTCGTCGAGACCCTGCTTCTGCATCTCGGTCTTCGCCAGACCTTCGGGGTTGCCGCCGAGGAGGATGTCGACGCCGCGCCCGGCCATGTTGGTGGCGACGGTGACGCCGAACAGCTGACCGGCCTGCGCGATCACGTTCGCTTCCCGCTCGTGCTGCTTCGCGTTGAGCACCTGGTGGGGCACGCCCCGCTTCTCGAGCAGACGCGAGAGCTTCTCCGACTGCTCGACCGAGATCGTTCCGACCAGCACCGGCTGCCCGTTCTCGTGGCGCTCGTACAGGTCGCTGACGACGGCGTCGTACTTCGACGCCTCGGTCTTGTAGATGAGGTCGGGCTGGTCGGCGCGCACCATCTCGCGGTTCGTCGGCACCGGCACGACCGAGATGTCGTAGGTGTGCGCGAACTCCCCCGCTTCCGAGTACGCGGTGCCGGTCATGCCGGCGAGCTTGTCGTAGAGGCGGAAGTAGTTCTGGAGGGTGACCGTCGCGAGAGTCTGGTTCTCCTCCTTGATCCGCACACCTTCCTTCGCCTCGACGGCCTGGTGCAGACCTTCGCTCCAGCGCCGGCCTTCGAGGATCCGCCCGGTGAACTCGTCGACGATCTTCACTTCGCCGTCGGCGACCACGTAGTCGTCGTCGCGCTTGAACAGCTCGCGCGCGCGCAGCGCGGCCTGGAGCTGATGGACGTAGTTCTGGTTGAAGTCGTCGTAGAGGTTGGCGATGCTGAGCGCGTCCTCGACGCGGCTGATGCCTTCGTCGGTCGGCACGACGGTGCGCTTCGCCTCGTCGACCTCGTAGTCGCGCTCGCGCTGGAGACC
This sequence comes from Acidimicrobiia bacterium, assembly GCA_038240075.1. Lineage (GTDB taxonomy): Bacteria > Actinomycetota > Acidimicrobiia > IMCC26256 > PALSA-610 > DATBAK01. Next base: position 136,456 of record JBBSEC010000001.1, on the reverse strand, counting down.
CTTCACGATGCGAGCGAACTGGTGGTAGAGGTCGGCCGCGTCGGAAACCTGACCGGAGATGATGAGCGGCGTGCGCGCCTCGTCGATGAGGATCGAGTCGACCTCGTCGACGATCGCGTAATAGTGGCCGCGCTGCGTCTGCTGCTCGCGCGACTCGCACATGTTGTCGCGCAGGTAGTCGAAGCCGAACTCGTTGTTCGTGCCGTACGTGATGTCGGCGAGGTACTGCTCGCGCTTCACGTCGGGCGGGTCGTCGTTCGGGAACACGACGCCGACCTTGAGCCCGAGGAAACGGTGGACCCGACCCATCCACTGCGCGTCGCGGCGGGCGAGATAGTCGTTGGTGGTCACCAGGTGCACGCCGCGGCCGGTGAGGGCGTTGAGATACGCCGGCAGCGTCGAGACGAGGGTCTTGCCCTCGCCGGTCTTCATCTCCGCGACCCAGCCGAAGTGGAGGGCGGCGCCCCCCATGACCTGCACGTCGAAGTGCCGTTGGCCGAGCACCCGCCGCGCGGCCTCCCGGACGGTCGCGAACGCCTCGGGGAGGAGGTCGTCGAGGTCCTCGCCGCGCTCGAGCCTGCCCTTGAAATCGCTGGTCAGGGCCCGAAGCTCGTCGTCGGAACGACGCTCCATCTCGGGCTCGTACCCGGCGACCGCGGGGACGACCGATTGGATGATCTTGAGCTTCTTGCCTTCGCCGGCATGGAGGACGCGCTGGAACAGGCTCATGCGGCAAGCAAGTGTATCGGTGAAGGCCCGAATTCCTGGTCGGGGCGAAAAACCGCCCTACTGGGCGTCGAGAATGCGTTCCCGGACCGCAAACGTCGCCGCCTCGGTCCGCGTGCGCACGTGGAGCTTCTCCAAGATGTTGCGCACGTGGTTCTTCACCGTGTTCTGCGAAATGAACAGATCGCGGGCGATCTCACGATTCGTGAGGCCCTTCACGACCAGTCGCAACACGTCGAGCTCGCGGCCGGTGAGCCGCGGGCCGTCGTCGTCGGGCACGCGCCGCAGCAGCTCACCGAGACGCTCGAGCACCTTCGCGGTGAGCAGCGACGACAACGCGCCCTGGCCGCGCGCGACGGCGCGGATCGCCTCCGCGACCTCCTCGACCGACGCGTCCTTCAACAGATAGCCGTTCGCTCCCGCGCGCAGTGACTCGACGAGGTCTTCGTCGTCGGGTGATCCGGTGAGCACGAGCACCGCGACCGCGGGCTGCGCGCTCCGGATGCGCGCGATCGCGCCGGCGCCGGAGCCTTCGGGCATGCGCACGTCCATGACGACCACATCGGGGCGGAGCAGCTGCGACTGCACGGCCGCGTCGTCGCCGTCGACGGCCTCACCGGCCACCTCGATGTCGTCGACGCCGGCGAGCGCGAGCCCGAGGCCCTCACGGAAGAGGGCGTGCTCGTCGACGAGCAACACCCGGACGACTCCCGTGGCCGGGGCCGGCTCCTCCACTGTTGGTATCACGACGGTTGGGTCCACGACTACTTCCACTGCGCTTGCTCCCGCGGGCCCGAAACTCAGCCCGTCGCCTCGATGAGGCCCAGCCGCCCGTCCCGGCGGCGGTACACGACCGAAGCGCGACCGCTCTCACTGCTGGTGAACAGGAAGAAATCGTGGCCGAGCAGCTCCATCTGGAGCGCGGCCTCGTCGGTGTCCATTGGCTTCGTCTCGAACTGCTTCTTTCGGACGATGAGGAGATCGTCGTCGACGTCGGGTCCGCCGGCCGGTGGTTCGAGGAGATCGAGCTCGGCCGCGTCGGCGCTCGCCGCGGATCGCACCGCGGCCCGCACCGACTCCCGGTGCGCGCCACCGTGACGCCCGGTCGACCGGCGTTCCTTGAGCCGGCGCATCTGGTGCGTCACCTTCTCGATCGCGAGGTCGAGCGCGGCGGGCTGTTCGGCGGCGGAGGCGACACCCTTCACCAACTGACCCTTCAGGTGGATCAGGATCTCGCACGTGTGCGCGTCGGCGCTGCGGCGGCTCGCCATGTCTGAGAACTCGACCTCGACGAGGCGCACGTCGGACGCGAAGCGCTCCAGGTGCGCGACCTTCTTCACGGTCGCGGCGCGAAGGGCCGGTGAGATCTCCGCGTGCCGGCCGTTGACGAGGGTGTCCATCGTCAGGAAGCTGCGGTCAAAAGCCCGTGCCCGCACCGGTCATCTGCGAAGTATAGGCAGGTCGGAGGGCACATCTCCCGGGGCCGGTCCCGGTGAGTGGCCCCGCGGGGGCGTGGCCGCGGCCGTGAGCGCGAGCACCCCGGCCGCCCCGGCCCGGCGCAACGCCACGGCGGCCGCGTTCACGGTGGCACCCGTGGTGACGACGTCGTCGACGAGCACCACGACACGGCCCCGGGCCCCGTCGCCGACGGCCCGCAGACCAGGACCGGGGCGGCGATCGGCGCGGCTCCGCCCGGTCTGGGGGAGGCCGGGCTCACGGACGAGCAGCCGGACCGACGGCAGGCGCAGGCGCCGGGCCACCGCCCGGGCGAGGAGCTCGCCGTGGTCGAAGCCACTCAGGTCGCGCCGCTGCGAGCTGGCCGGCGCCCACGTGACGAGGTCGGGAGCCGCTCCCCCGCGGCGCCGTTCGGAGAAGGCGGCGGTCATGGCGTCGGCCAGCCACGGAATCGCCGCCCGTTCGTTGCGGTACTTCACACGCGCCACGATCTCGCGCGCCACTCCCTCGTAGGCGAAGGCCGCGACCCAGCCATCGAGTGCGGGCGGCACCGGCAACGGGGGCGGGCGCCGGAGACCGCCCGCGCACGCGGCGCACACCGGTTCGGCCGCGCGCCCGCATCCCGCGCAACGACCCGGCAAGACCGCCCCCACGACCACGCCGGCCAGCTCGCGACCCCATCCCATCGCGGGCACCCTACGAACGCGCTACGACACCGAACCCGGCTCCTCGCACTCCCTGGTACGGCACCTATGTCGTATGCGGAGAAAGTGCAGTACCAGGGAGGGGCGATGCGGTCGGGCGGAGCCGAGCCGCGAGCGATCGGCGGTAGGGGGCGCGCGCCACGCCGTGCTCGGTGACGATGGCCGACACGAGCCGGGCCGGCGTGACGTCGAACGCCGGGTTGTACGCCGCGAACCCCGCGGGCGCGATGCGCCGCCCCTGCACGGTCGCGACCTCGTCGGGATCGCGCACCTCGATGTCGACGTCCGCGCCGCTGCGGGCCTCCGGATCGATGGTCGACGTCGGCGCCGCGACCACGAACGGAACTCCATGCTGACGCGCGAGCACCGCGAGCCCGTAGGTGCCGATCTTGTTGACCACGTCGCCGTTGACCGCGATGCGGTCGGCACCGACGAGCACGACGTCGACGAGACCCTCGGCCATGAGCGCGCCCGCCGCCCCGTCGACGACGATCGTGCCGTCGATGCGGAGCCGGTCGAGCTCCCACGCCGTGAGCCGCGCGCCCTGGAGCAGCGGCCGCGTCTCGCCGACCCACACACTCGGTCGGCGCCCGGCCTCGGCCGCGGCGCGCACGATCCCGAGCGCGGTTCCGTAGCCGACCGTCGCGAGCGAACCGGCGTTGCAATGCGTGTACACGCGTCCCCGGATCGGTACCAGCGCGCGCCCGAACGATCCGATGCTCCGGTTGTGCGCGACATCGGCAGCCGCGATGCGCTCGGCTTCCGCGAGCGCGCCCTCGGCGCCGCCGGTGGCGCACGCGGCAATCGCGCGGTCGACTCCCCACCCGAGGTTCACCGCGGTCGGGCGCGTGCGCGCGATGCGGCGGCCGGCCGCGCGCACCGAACGCATGCGCAGCGGTGCAGCACTGCGTGCCGCGAGGGCGACACCGAACGCGCCCGCCGCGCCGAGGGCGGGCGCGCCTCTGACCGCGAGCGTCGCGATGGCCTCGCAGAGTTGATCGACGGTCGTGCATTCGACGAACCGCAGCCGCGCGGGGAGCGCACGCTGGTCGACGAGGCGGATGCGCCCCCGTCGCCACGCAATCGTCGGCGGGATGGGATCCGCGCCGCGCCTCGCCGACGGTTTCGTCACGGGCAGTTCGTCACACGCCGCTGAAGCCGGGGTTCGTGCCTTCTTCGACCGAGCGGCCGCGGGCTCGCACCGCCGCCATCCACGAGTCCTCGGTGTCGTGCGTCAGGACCCAGAAGCGTTCGGTGAGCACCGCGTCGTGCACCCGTTCGGCGACGGCCGCGGGGTCGAGGCCGTTGGCGAGGAAGCCCCGGAGCGCCTCCTGCATCAGCGACTCGCCTTCGTTCGGCGCGATCGTCAGGCCCGCGAGCCGATTGCGTTCGCTCTCACCGATCCGCGTGTTGACCCAGGCCGGGCACAACACCGACACCTTGACGTGCGGCGCGACGAGCGCGAGCTCGTGGTGCAGCGTCTCCGAGACGGCGACCACCGCGTGCTTCGATGCGTTGTACGGCCCCATGAACGGCGCCGCGACGAGCCCCGCGACCGACGCGGTGTTCACCACGTGGCCCGACGACTGCTCGATGATGCGCGGAACGAACGCGCGGATGCCGTGGACGACACCCCAGAGGTTGACGCCGATGACCCACTGCCACGTCTCGAGCGGCGCCTCCCACGAGAGGCCGCCCGCACCCACGCCCGCGTTGTTGCAGGCGATGTGGATGGCCCCGAACTGACGCTCCGCGGCGCGGGCGAGCTCCTCGACCTGTTCCGGATCGGTCACGTCGGTAGGGACGCCGATCACGTCGGCGCCGCCCTCCTGCAGCGCGGCGACCGCTTTCTCGAGCGCCGGAGCCTCGACGTCACCGAGGACGATGCGCATCCCCGCGCTCGCGAAGCGCGTTGCGAGCGCGAAGCCGATCCCGCTCGCGCCTCCCGTGACGACCGCGACCCGTCCTTCGAGCTCCTGCATAAGGTTCCTCCCGCGGCGTCCGGCGCGCGCCAAGCTAGCGGGCGATGACGATCGGAATCGTCGAAACCGAGCGCATGACACTGCGACCGCTCACGTTCGACGACGTCGACACGCTCGTCGCGCTCGACAGTGATCCCGAGGTGATGCGCTACATCACCGGCGGGAAGCCGACACCGCGCGCACGCGTCGTCGACACCGTCCGCAAGCGGATGGGTCGACGCTGGATGGCAACCGATCGCGCGACCGCGGAGTTCGTCGGTTGGTTCGGGCTCGTGCCGTCGGCGACCACCGAGGCCGAGTACGAGGTCGGCTACCGGCTCCGACGCGCGGCGTGGGGCCAGGGCCTCGCGACCGAAGGCACGCGCGCGCTGATCGACCTCGCGTTCCGCGAGCTCGGTGCGCGCCGGATCTGGGCGGAGACCATGGCGGTCAACGTCCGGTCACGCGCCGTCATGGAGAGGTGCGGGCTGCACTACGCCCGCACCTTCCATGTCGAGTTCGACGACCCGATCGACGGCACCAACCTCGGTGAGGTCGAGTACGAGTTGCTCCGGTCCGCGTGGGAGACGCGCTCCTCGTAGCGGGGTCCTAGTACCGGTAGTGCTCCGGCTTGAACGGTCCCTCGAGCGGCACGCCGAGGTAGTCGGCCTGCGCGTCGGTGAGCTTCGTGAGCCGCACACCCAACTTGCCGAGGTGGAGCCGCGCCACTTCCTCGTCGAGGTGCTTCGGAAGCGTGTACACCTTGCGCTCGTAGAAATCACGGTGGGTGAACAGCTCGATCTGCGCGATCACCTGGTTGCTGAAGCTGTTCGACATCACGAAGCTCGGGTGGCCGGTCGCGCAACCGAGGTTGAGCAGGCGGCCCTCCGCCAGCACGATGATCGAGTGCCCGTCGGCGAACACCCACTCGTCGACCTGAGGCTTGATGTTGACGCGCTTGATGCCCTTGGTCTTCGTGAGCCCGGCCATGTCGATCTCGTTGTCGAAGTGACCGATGTTGCCGACGATCGCGTTGTGCTTCATCCGCGCCATGTCGGCCGCGGTGATGATCGCGAGATTGCCGGTCGCGGTGACGAAGAGGTCGGCCGTCTCGACGACGTCGTCGAGCGTGGTGACCTCGAAGCCCTCCATCGCGGCCTGCAGCGCGCAGATCGGGTCGATCTCGGTGATGATGACGCGCGCGCCCTGACCGCGCAGCGACTGCGCGCAGCCCTTGCCGACGTCGCCGTAGCCGCAGACGACCGCCACCTTGCCCGCGAGCATCACGTCGGTCGCGCGGCAGATGCCGTCGACGAGTGAGTGCCGGCAGCCGTAGAGGTTGTCGAACTTCGACTTCGTGACCGAGTCGTTCACGTTGATCGCGGGGAACAGCAGCGATCCCGCTTCCATCATCTGATAGAGGCGGTGCACGCCGGTCGTGGTCTCCTCGGTGACACCGAGCAGCTCACCGGCCATGTTGTGCCAGCACTTCGGGTCGTCCTTCAGCACGCGGGCAAGCATGCCGAGCACGAACGCGTACTCCTCGGAGTCGTCGGGACCGGGCTTCGGCACCGCGCCGGCCTTCTCGAAGTCGACACCGCGGTGCACGGCGAGCGTGGCGTCGCCACCGTCGTCGAGGATCATGTTCGGTCCGCCGTCGGGCCAGCGGAGCGCCTGCTCGGTGCACCACCAGTACTCCTCGAGCGTCTCGCCCTTCCACGCGTAGACGGGGACGCCCTGCGGCTGGTCGGGCGTGCCGGTCGGGCCGACCGCGATCGCGGCCGCCGCGTGATCCTGCGTGGAGAAGATGTTGCACGACGCCCAACGGACGTCGGCACCGAGGTGGGTGAGGGTCTCGATGAGCACCGCGGTCTGGATCGTCATGTGCAACGAACCGGTGATGCGGGCACCGGCCAACGGCTGGCTCGCCGCGTACTTCTCGCGCAACGCCATGAGGCCCGGCATCTCGTGCTCGGCCAGGTCGATCTCTTTGCGCCCGAAGGTGTGCAACGAGAGATCGGCGACCTTGAAATCGGTGCCGGCTTCGAGGGTCTTGCGCGCAGTCTTCGCTTGGGTGGTTGTCAACGGAACGGCTCCTTCGCCGAGGGGCGCGCCGAGAGCCGACGCGCCACGAGCGTGGGAGTCGGCCCGGATCACCGGGTGACAGCCGACATTGCGGCCCGACCTACGAACCCGGCGATTGTAGCGGATCGCTCCGTTCAGCCGGAAGTGGGGGCCGCGCAGGCGGTGGCGTAGGTACAGGCATTGAACCCGTCGGCCGTGGGGTCGGGCGCCGACGGAACCCCGATCACCACGCCGGTCGCGTTCGTCATCTGGATCTCCTGCGTGGCCTTGAGCCCGGCCGCCACGCGGTTGACCTTCCCGAGATTGAACGCGGGGTTGGTGAGCTTGGGCAACGGCGCGAGCGCCGTGCCTCCGGTCGTGATGAGAGTGGGGCGCTCCTGGATCCACTCGACGGTCAGGTGCGACGACGAATACGGCTTGGTCGTCGTGAACGTCTTCCCCGTCGTGCGGTCGGTGAGCACGATCGTCCAGACGTTCGACCCGGCCATCTTCTCGAAGATCTCGGCGTGCATCCGGTCGCCCGCATGCACTGCCAACGACGGGATACGCGTCTCGGGCGCGGGGATCAGCTCGTACCACGCGGTGTAGCTGCGCGTGCCGTTCTCCGCGATGTCCTGCTCGGTGCCGGTCTGGATGAGCGTGTTGTCACCGATCGAGCAGCTCGCGTTGACGCAACCGCCGCCGATGCCGATCCAGTCGGAGGAGTACTCCGCTTCTCCGACCTTGTGCGCGCTCGGCTTCGGAACGGTCCAGTCGCCCGCGACCTCGTGGAACATCTTGCCGCCGAGCGCCTGCGAGCCCTGGTTGTAGCCCGACCAGTTCGTCGACTTGTTCGCCGAGACCCGGATCATCAGCCGATGACTCAGCTCCGCGCTCAAACCCGCGCGGTTCAGAGCGCGGCGAGACGGTCCTTGAGCTGGAAGATGGCGTCGATCGGGCCGGGGTCGACGTCGTTGTCGAGCGCGAGGTAGCACGAGACCCAGTCGCCGACGTACATGAGGTCGAGGAGCTGCGCGAGGCGGCTGTTGCCCTCGGCCCGCACTTCGAGGATGGTGTGCACGGCTTCACGCATGAGCTCGCGCACGACCTCGAACCGCAGCTCGAGCCGTTCGTGCTCGAACGAGTGTCGCAGCTCGACGACTGTCAGCACCTGGCGGGTGACGTCGCCGTGCTGGCCCCACGCGCAGATCTCGTTGTGGTCGAGCTCGGGATGCGTGTTCCAGAACGCGGGGGCCTTCGCGTTCTCGTTGACGTCGCACTTCCAGCGGTACGCCGCGACCGCGCCGAGCGCGCCACCGCCGTAGACGAGCGGGATCGTGCGCCCGATCTGCCGCGCGAGCTCGCGCGCGGGGTTCGCTGCACCGACGACCGCCGGGGCGCAGCGGTCGCGTCGCGACGCGAGCTGCACGGCCGCGTCGGCCAACCACGCGCTCGCGTCGGGCAGCATGCCGATGCCTTCGAGCGTCGCGAAGAGCGGAGCGATCAGCGCGCCGAGCGCCGCGCGCGGGAGGTAGCCGTCGGGACACGTCAGCCGCAGCGCGTCGGCGCGCTGCGCGAGGGTTCCGAGCTCGCCGCCTTTCGAGACGACGACCAGCGTCGCTCCCGACTCGAGCACGCCTTCGGCCATCGACTCGGTCTCTTCGGTGCCACCCGAGTACGACACCGCGAACGCGAGGGTGCGCGGGCCGACGAACTTCGGGCAGCGGTACTGCTTCAACACGGTCACGGGCACCGGCAGCGTCGAGTTGGCGACCGCCGCAAGCACGTCGCCGGAGATGCCCGAGCCGCCCATACCGAGGATGACGATGTTGTCGATCGCGTCCATCGCCGGGAGCTGCCCGCCGGCAACGGCCGCCGCAACCTGCGGAGCCGCGGCGGCGTGCGCGTCGGCGAGCTGCTCGGGCAGTCCCGCGACCGCGCCGAGGAAATCGAGGGAATCGCCCGGAACCGCCACGGCGGCGATCAGGCCTCGAACGTGGGTCGGATCCCGTCGGCCGCAGCCTTGGCGACCAGCCGTTCGTGCTCGGCGTCGCTGACGGTCTCGGACTCGTCGACGAGCATGTTGGGGATGTCGTCGTTGATCTCGTAGCGCCGCTTCAAGCGCGGGTTGTAGAGCGATTGCTCGTCGGCGAAGTAGAGCAGCGGGCCCTTGTCGTCGGGGCAGGCGAGGATCTCGAGCAACTTCGGGTCGAGCGCCACAGATACTCCTTGTTGCGATCAGTTCACAGCGATTGGTTCACAGCGATTGGTTCAGAGCGCTTGGTTCAGAGCGCTTGGTTCAACTCGGGTCGTCGGTGCCACGCACGAGCGTGAGCACTTCGGCCGTGTGAGCTTCGCACGCGGCCGCGTCGGCCGCTTCGAGGTTGAGGCGCAACAGCGGCTCGGTGTTGCTGGCGCGCAGGTTGAACCACCAGTCTCCGAGATCGACGGTGAGGCCGTCGAGCCGATCCGACTCGGCGTCGTGGTACGTGGCCGCGACGCGTTCGATCACCGCGAGCGGATCGTCGACGCGCGTGTTGATCTCACCCGACTGCGAGTACCGCTCGAACGGCTTGCGCAACTCCGAGAGCGGCAGGCCGGCCAGGCTGATCTGCTCGAGCACCATCACCGCCGCGATCGAGCCGGAGTCGGCGCGCCAGTTGTCGCGGAAGTAGTAGTGCGCCGAGTGCTCACCACCGAAGATGGCGCCGGTGTCGGCCATGACCTGCTTGATGAACGAGTGCCCGACCCGCGTGCGTACGGGGACTCCACCGTTCTCGCGAATGACCTCGGGGAGCGCCTTCGAGCAGATCAGGTTGTGGACGATCGTCTCGCCGGGGTGCCGGGCGAGGATTCCCTTGGCGATGATCGCCGTCGTGGTCGAGCCCGACACCGGTTGACCCTGGTCGTCGACGAGGAACACGCGATCCGCGTCGCCGTCGAACGCGAGACCGACATCGGCGCGTGCGTCGAGCACCGCGCGCTGCAGGTCCTTGAGGTTCTCGGGTTGGATCGGGTCGGCGGGGTGGTTCGGGAACGTGCCGTCGAGCTCACCGTAGAGAATCCGAAGATCGAACGGCAGGCCCTCGAACACGCGCGGCACCACGAGGCCGCCCATGCCGTTGGCGGTGTCGGCCACGACGCGCAACGGGCGTAGCACCGCGGGGTCGACGAAGCCGCGGACGTGCGCCGCGAACGCCTCGAGCATGTCGGCGGAGTCGATGCTGCCGGCCAGCTCGGCCCGCTCGACGACGCCGCTCTCGACGGTGGCGCGGATCTGGCGCAGCCCGGTCTCTTCGCCGATCGGCGCGGCTCCCGCCCGGCACAGCTTGATGCCGTTGTACTGCGCAGGGTTGTGGCTGGCGGTGAACATCGCCGCGGGTGCGTCGAGCGTTCCCGATGCGAAGTAGGCGAGATCGGTCGACGCCAGGCCGAGCTCGGTCACGTCGGCACCTGCGAGGGTCGCGCCCTCGGCGAACGCCTCGGACAGCGGGATCGACGACGGCCGCATGTCGCGGGCGACGAGGATCCGGGCCGCGCCCGTGAAGCGCGCGAAGGCGTTGCCGACCCGGCGGGCGATGGCCTCGTCGATCTCGTCGGGGTAGAGACCCCGGATGTCGTAGGCCTTGAAGATGGCGTCCAGAGACACCCGCTGCCCTTCTTCCGATGACGTGGGACCCCGGACGCGGGGCCCGGTCATGGTAGCGCCGGGACCTCCTCGGGCTCGTCGGCGACGACGGTTTCGGGCTCGTCGGAGACGACCGGCTCGGGGGGCCCGGGGACGACCGGATCCGACGACGGCCGCAGGCGCACCAGCCCGACGATCCCGAGCACTCCCACGACCGTCAGGACCCGGCCCGCCTTGTCGCCGGTCGTCTCGCCGTAGGTGAGGCGCACGTCCTTGCTCGTCGGCACGACGACCATGAGATTGGGGGCAAGCCGCCACGGTCCGCGCGCACCGTGCGCCTGCCAGTTCGGGAAGTACGACGTCTTCACGACGACGGGAACACCGACGCGCGAGACGTGGAACGAGATCGAGTCGACCCCCTCGTCGACCGGGCCGACGGTGACCGCCGGCAGCGGGCGGGGCGTGACCTTCTCCGCCGCGGCGACGCTCGACGCGCGCGCCCAGGGCGCGGGCCCGTCGGCGGCGAAGGGCCGGTCGAGATTGCCGCTGTTCCACCAGGGCCCGGCCGAGCACTCCCACGCGGCGAGCTCGGGATCGTGCACAGCCTTCTGCGGCGGCGCCGTGTCGAAGCACTTCGACGACGGGCCCGCGTGTGTCGACACGACGACGGGCTCGTATTGCAACGCCTGCGCGAGGTTCCAGCCCTTCACCTCGTAGATCTTCCAACCGTGCGGCGCCTGCTTGTCGAGGTCGGGCACGCTCGCCACGAGCTTCAGGCCCTCGTTGGCGTCGGCCTTCGCCTTCGCGTCGGACGACTCGGCCATGAAGTACCGCACACCGAGCAGCTGGAGATGCTCGACGCCCTTGTTGAAATCGTCGATCGTGCCGTAGACGAGCCCGCGCACGGGGTTCGACGCGGCACCGGGCGCGGTGAGCTCGCTCACGGTCATGAAGTGGAAGTCGGTGGTCGCGGACGACTCGAAGTAGAGCCCTTCCATCGAGTCGATGCGGCCGTGTGTGAAGTACGGAAGCAGCTCGAGCGCGAGCGTCGTGCCGTAGTTGTTGATGTCGCCCGACGGTTCCCAGAGCGCGCGCCCGGGCGGCAGCTTGCCCATCGTCGTCATGATGTCCTTGAACTCCGGATACGCGGGCTTGGCCTGGTAGCCCTCGTAGTTCCACGTCGCCCAATCGGGCGCGACGCCTTCGTGGTCGACCACCCACCACACCGTCGGCACCGTGACGGCGGTGAGGAAGATCACCAACGTGATGACACCCGCGAGGCGGCGGCGCCACGCGTGCTCGACCTCGTCGTACGGCGGCGGCGCTTCGCCACCGGTGCTCGCGAGCGCGCCGTTGCTCCACGTCGACGCCGGCACCATCGCGACGCTGTCGTCGACGATCTCGGCGTCGACCGGTTCTGAGTCGAGGCGGTCGGAGTCGACCCAGACCGGACCGTCGGCCGCGTGCGGTTCGACCGCGGTATACGGGTGCACGTGGGCCAGCTCGGCGTCCCTGAGCTCGTCGAGGCGGTCGCCCTCGCGGATCCAGTCGTACGACCACCGCGCGATCGACTCGGTGACGCGCAGGATCTCCGCGACCCCGACGGCGGCGAGCAGCGCGAGCGACAGGTAGTAGAGCGGCAGGTAGCGCGTGTTCCAGACGCTGTGCTCGGGCCAGAACCGGAAGAACAACGCGAACGACGTGGCGAGAACGATGAGCACGAGGGTCGAGGCCCGGCGCCACCATCCGGCGGCGAGCACCGCGACGACGATCAGGAACCACATCCACTCCGGCCGCGGGATGAGCGGGCTGTGCTGGTCGGCGCGGAAGCCGAACAGGTGGATCGCGAAGGTGGTGACCTTCTCGTAGCGCATGCTCTGCGTGTACGGCGTGTCGACGACGAGGGGAACCGACCACACCGCGGTGAGCAGCGCGCCGACGGCACCGATTGCGAGCGCGGGCTTCCAGGTGCGCAGCGGCCGGCGCGTGAGCCAGACCGCGACTGCGCCGACCGCGGCGAGCGCCGCGATGACGATGTGGCACAGCACCGTGGCCGCCAACAACACGGCCGGCAGCCACAGCCGGCGCCGATGGGCCGGGGTCTGGGGGTCGAGGGCGTGGGCCAGCGCGGCGAGGAAGAACAGGCACAACGCCATGCCGAGCACGAAGGAGAACTCGCCCGCGAGCGTGCTCGCGAGGTTGCCTCCGTAGATCGTCCACGCGTCCTGGCCCTTGGTGAGCGCGCCGTTGCGCGTCTCGAAGAGGTAGCGGAGCATCGCGAGTGCGAACAACGGCGGCGACGGCCACGGGAACTTCAGCGCGCGTGCGAACACGTAGGCCGAGATGGGCAGCAGCAGCGAGCCGCTGACCGTCACGAACTTGAACGCGACGTTGTACGGCATCACGATCGCGAGCACGTCGACGAGCAGGGCGGGCAACGGGAAGTAGAACTGCCCGACCGGGAAGCCGGCGTACCAGTCGGGTGCCCAGCCGGCCAGGCGGAAGTGGTTGAACCAGTGGTCGCGCAGGAACGCGGGCCACCACACGTGCGCGCCCATGTCGCCGCCGTTGGGCGTCGTGTTGCGCACGAGCAGGCTCGGATGCACCGCCGCGAGCACGACCCCGACGACCACGATCAGCACCGCGATCCCGACGATCTCCTCGACCATGAACCGAGGTTCGTCGGCGTCGTGTGCGGCGCCGCGCGCGTCGGCGCGCGTTGCGATGGCCGTCTCAGAAACGGGTTCGGAGCCTCGTTCCGAACGAAGACCGCGCGCGCGTTTCAACAGCTGCGGCGCGAGGTCCATGACCCCAGCTTGCCAAAGACGCCGCCCGGCGCCGGTTCAGGGCTCCGGGTTTGTTCGCTAGCGGGCCGTGCGCGCGAGCTCGAGCACGCGGTCGAGGCTCAGGCGACCTTGCTCGCCTTCCCAGGCGTTCGCCTCGCACCTCGCGCAACGACGGAAGGTGATTTCCTCGCCGCCGACCTTCATCCGGATCGACACCGTCTCGCTCTGGCCACACGCCGCGCAGATCATCGGGCACCCTCCTCCGTTGATGACCTCATCGGCCGCGCCGGTCACCTTCTGAGAACCGTGACCACCGCCAGGAGGTTGAATCCGGCGTGAAGCAGGATGGAACGGGACAGATTGCCCGTGCGCACCGCCAAGATCCCGGAGAGCATTCCCAGCGCCACGAGCGCGGGCAGCACCGCCCCGGCGTGGACATCGCCCAGGAGATGCAGGGCCCCGAACGCGACAGCGGAGACGGCAACGGCGACGGGCGCCGAGAACCGGCGCTGCAGCGCACGGAGCAGGAGGCCGCGAAAGAACAGCTCCTCGATGACCGGGGCCACGAGCACGGCGGTGACCGCGATGATCGCGAGCTTTGCGCCGTGCGCGGTGTCGAGGTCCGAAACGATCTGCTGCGGGGTCTGCTTGACGAGGTGCGTGATCGGCACGAGCAGGATGCCGAGGACGAGTGAACTGAGGAAGCCGACCGGGATCACCCACCAGTCGGAGACGACGTCGACGACGAGCCCGAAGTCGGCGCGCAGCGTGCCCAGGCCCTTGCGCACGCTCGTCACCACCATCATCGCGAGCCAGGCGCCGTACTGTCCGCCGACGGCCGCGAGCAGGAGCGGGATCGTCTCGGGATAGTTCCCGTGGGAGTCGGCCTTGAGGTGCGTGATCGCGACGGCGAGCTCCGACGCCACGAGCCCGACGGCGAGTGCCACCGCGAGCACCAGGACGGCGTCGCCGAGGCCCCAGCGGAGCGCGGGACGCAACGGCGGACGGGGAGGCGGCGGTGGCAGCGACCCCATCGGGCAAGGGTACCGAGGAATCGCCGGTTCTCAGGTTCGGTTGAGGTCGAGAGCCGTTCACCGGCGGTACGCGCCGTAGCATGAACCCCACTCGCTTTTCGCTGGGAGCCCCATGAGTCCCGACAACAACGACCGCTGGCGCCCTCCCGAGCCGCCCGGCCGCCCGCCGCGCCCACCGGCGCCGCCGCGGGCGCCGACCTCGCGGTCGCGTTGGCTGCCGTGGGTCGTCCTCGGCCTGCTCGTCACGGCCCTGGTCGTCTACGAAGGCGTGCCGAAGGGCGGTTCATCCTCCGCGAACCTCACGTACTCGCAGTTCCTCTCCACGGTGAAGAGCGACCGGGTCAGCACCATCAAGTACGACAGCTCGAACGGTCACATCACCGGCGAGTTCAAGAAGGGCCGCGAGGTCGAGAACAAGGCGACGTTCTCCACGACGGGCCCGACCAACCAGATGCCCGATGCCGACATCGCGCTCCTCAACCTGCACAAGGTCGGCCGCGACTACAAGAGCAAAGGATCGAACATCCTCGGATCGATCCTCACGCTGTTACTCCCGATCCTGCTCATCCTCGGGTTCTTCATCTGGATGAGTCGACGCGCGCAGGGACAGATGGGCGCGGTGATGAACATCGGGCGCTCGCGCGCCAAGGTGTACAACACCGAGAAGCCGAAGACCACCTTCGCCGACGTCGCCGGCTACGGCCCCGTGAAGGAAGAGATCAAGGAAGTCGTCGACTTCCTGAAGATGCCGGGCAAGTTCCGCGACATCGGCGCGCGCATTCCCAAGGGCGTGTTGCTCGTGGGTCCTCCCGGTACCGGCAAGACGCTGATCGCACGCGCGGTCGCCGGCGAGGCCGGCGTGCCGTTCATCTCGGTCACCGGTTCCGACTTCATGGAGATGTTCGTCGGTGTCGGCGCGGCGCGTGTGCGCGATCTGTTCAACACCGCGCGCAAGCAGGCGCCCGCGATCATCTTCGTCGACGAGATCGACTCCATCGGCCGCAAGCGCGGTGCCGGACTCGGCGGCGGTCACGACGAGCGCGAGCAGACGCTGAACCAGATGCTCGCCGAGATGGACGGGTTCGAGGCAACCGAGGGTGTCGTGATGATGGCGGCGACGAACCGCCCCGACGTGCTCGATCCCGCGTTGCTCCGTCCGGGTCGGTTCGACCGCCAGATCCTCGTCCCGCTCCCCACCCAGCAGGAGCGGCTTGAGATCCTCCAGGTGCACTTCCGCGACAAGAAGATGGCGTCCGACGTCGACGCCGACATCGTGGCGCGCGGAACGCCGGGCATGAGCGGCGCCGACCTCGCGAACCTCGTCAACGAGGCCGCGCTCTTCGCCGTGCGCCGCGGATCGCAAGACGTGCACAAGGAAGACTTCGACGAAGCGCGCGACCGCGTGCTGATGGGCCTGAAGCGCCCGTCGGTCGTCATGAGCCCGGAGGAGAAGCAGCTCACCGCGTACCACGAGGGCGGCCACGCGCTCTGTGCCTACGTGCTCGACAACGCCGATCCCGTGCACAAGGTGACGATCCTGCCCACCGGCATGGCGCTCGGCATGACGCAGCAGCTCCCGATCGAGGAGCAGCACGCGTACAACAAGAAGTACATCGAGGACATGCTCGCGGTGATGCTCGGCGGGCGCGTCGCCGAAGAGGTCGTGTTCAAGAACGTCTCGACCGGCGCACAGAACGACCTGGTGCGCGCGACCGAGATCGCCCGCAAGATGGTGCGCGAGTGGGGCATGAGCGACCGCATCGGACCGATGGCGTGGGGCTCACAGGGCGCGGTGTTCCTCGGCGAGGACCTCATGCACACGCGCGACTACTCCGACGAGACCGCGCGCGTCATCGACGAAGAGGTCGAGGCGATCCTGCGCGAGCAGGAGCAGCGCACCGAGGCGACGCTCACCAAGTTCCGTCCCGCGCTCGACTCGATCGCGAAGGCGCTGCTCGAGAGCGAGACCCTCGACGGAGAAGACGTCACCCGCCTCGCCGACGCGGCCATGGGCTTCAAGGCCGGCGGCGCCCGCACGCCGGTGCAGGCGAACGGTGTGACTGCGCCGGCACCGGTCCCGGTTGCGAACATCGGCCCGGGCGACGACGACGTCTCCGACACGGGCGGCACCGACGGCGGCGGAACCGGCAATGGCAACGCGGCCCCACAGGGCGCGCCGCCGTCACCACCGCCTCCCCCGGTCCCGCCGATGCGTCCGCCGTTCACCCCCGCCTCGGGCGACTGACGCGGCCGGGGACTGAACCGGCCGGGGACCACGCCGGTCAGGTGCCGCCGGCGACTGCGTGTCGGTCTTCGTGGCATTGCTCACGACAGCGAGCCCAGCTCGGGCTCGGGCGTCGAGCCGGGATGGCGGAGCTCGGCGACCGCGGCCCACAGGTCGGTAGCCGACGTCGGTCCCAGGAACGCGGCGCGGGTGACACCTTCGTGGTCGGCGACGACGACGAGCGGCACCGAATCGATCGCGTAGCGCTCGTGCAACGCGCGCTGCGCGCCGAACTCGATCTCGCACACCGCGACGTCGGCGGAGTCGAGCACCCCGACCTTCGACGCCATGACCGCGCACGTGTCGCACGACGCCGACGAGAACAGCACGACGAGCCAGGCGGCATCGGCGCGCGGGAAATCACCGCGATGGAGTTGGCGGGGCACCTCGCCCGCGGCGCGCACCGGATCGACTTCGGCGCGGGCGCGGAGGCGCCACGCGACGCCCGCGGCCACGAGCACGAGCACGACCGCGATCACCAGACGGGAGATCACGGCACTCCCGGCGAACGGGTGACTCCCCACGGGCCGCCGGTGAAACGCTCGGCGACCACCGCGCCCGTCGCGTGCACCACGATCGCGACGCCCTTGCGCTCGAGGGCCACGAGCGAAACGGTCACCTGATGCAGCGGAGCGACCTCGACGTTCGTCATACCGAGCCCCGACAGGGTCGATCCGCCCGCGGTCGCAACCAGCGAAACCACCGCCGCGCGCGATCCCGGATTGAAGACCACGACATCGTCGGTGTAGCCGGGGCCTTCGTTCGCGACGGTGACGACGGTGTCGACACCCGGCCGCACGCCGAAGTATTCGGTCAGTGGCTTGATCCAACTGGTGCCGTGCGCGACGACGTCGAACGTGACCGGCATCGACGCGCTCGTGGTGTTCGCGACCAGCGTGGGGTTGTCGCGCTGCGCCGCGCGAAACGCGGTCAGCGCCGCGTCGCGCGTGACCGTTCGCAGGCTCCTGACGTGCCCGTTGTGCGCCAGCGCCGTGTGCACCGCCGCGATCTCGACGTCGGTCGCCTTGACGTCCATGACGATCGCGAGATCGAAACCGGCAGGAACGCGGGGCCGGGCACCGCCGAAGCCCGTCGCGGTGAACGGCCCGCCCGCGAACCACCACTGGCTCGCGCCCGCCGTCGAACCGACCTCGGTCACGAGCCCACCCGCGTACGCGTCGGTCGTCTCCGCGACCACCGGCACGGCCGAGTCGACTTGCAGTGTGTACGAGGCTCCGGCGGGCACCAGGCGTGAGAGGTCGACGGCCACCGCGGCCTGCGCCGACACGCGAACCACCCGGGGCGGGATCACCGCGCCCACATCGCTGACGATCGCCACCCGCGCCGTCGCGTCGGCTTCCCCCGGATCGGCGAGAACGAGTTGCTGCGCGGCTCCTGGTCGGTTGCGGTTGTCGGCGAACATCCAGTTCGACGACGGGGCGAGCGCACCGAGCGACATCGACGCGCTCGTCAGCCCGCCGGATCGGGGCACGACCACCGATTGACTCGCGACGACGAGCGAATCGCCGTGCGTCTGCACGCTGACGGCGACGATCCGCTGCTCCGCGACCGTCTGATCGAGGCGCACGACGACCCGCGACGCGTGGGTCACGTCGATCCCCTGCAGCGATCCCGGAGCCCGCAACCCGCTCTCGGTGTACGCCTCGACGTCGACGACGGCGTCATCGGCGAACGGATTGAAGATCGACAGCGACGTCTGCGCACCGCGGACGCTCGACCCGGCCGCGAAGTACCAGTTCGACGACGCGCGCGTCGCGCACGGCGACATCGCGACATCGCCGTTTACCGCGAATCCCTGCTCGACCACGACGTCTCCACCCAGAGGCTGCACGACGAGTGCCGCCGACGGGTCGCGCGAGAATTTCGCGACGGCGATTGTCGTGCTGCTGCGCGCCGCGACCGTGACGAAGCGCTCGGAAACGGCGCGCCCGGCGATCATCACGTCGATGGCGACGCGCACCGGACGCGGTCCGACGTCGGAGACGGTGATCTGATCCGCACTCGGACCGCGACCGACCGGTCCCCCGGCGCAGTACCAGACGCTCGAGCTCACTCCCGATCGCGGTGTCGACGCGGCGACAGCCGGAGTCGAGACCCCGGCATCGGCGCGCACGCGCCGGTCTCCGACCGCGATCGCGGCCACGAGCAGGCCGACGAGCAGCACGACGAGCGGCAGGCGGCGGCCGGTCATGGTTGAACCGCGCCGGTTGCGCCGGCTCCGACGAGGCCGGGCTCATCGCGCACGGCGGGCTTCGATCCGGACGCGGACGCGACGGCACCCGACCGGCGGCGACGGAGCCGGCGCAACGATCCCGAGAACAAGAACCCGAGGAGCAGGAGCCACAACCCGGCTTGGAGCGCGAGGGCGAGCGAACGCTGCGGGCCGGCGGCGAAGTGCACGCGCACCGGAGCGCGCGACGAAAGCGTGTATCCGTTGGCCCAGCCGAACGCGGCGCCGTTCGCCAACGATCGGCCCGACTGCGTCGCGTGCCAGCGCGAGTCGTGTGCCTCCGACACGAAGAGCGAGCCCGGCCCGGCTACGGCCCCCGCGTTGAACGGCTTCGCGTCGGTCGACAGATCGGACGTGAGGGCCTGCTCCGTCGGCGCACCCCCGATCGGCAGTGGTTGGGCCACGACGGCCTTCACGGGAATCCACGCCGCGTTCTCGTACAGGGCGAGGCCCGGCTCGGTCTGTCGCAGCGAGAGATCGAGTTGGCCGGCCAGCGTCGTGGCGAGGCCGGGAGGCAACGGGCGGGTGCCGTGCGCGTCGGGCGCCGAGCGGTCGATGACCGCGATGTAGCGCACCCCGAGGGGCGCGAGCACGTGACCGAGACGCGCGGTGCCCGCCGTCGCGAGCAGACCGACCGCGTCACGCGTCACGGTTCCGGCCGAGCCACCCGGTGCGGGCCACAGCGACCGCGCGTCGGGCGCGCCGTTGCGGCTGAGCCCGTAGCCGAGGCCGTCGCGCACGGAACCGTCGAGCGGCAGGACCGAGGGGTTGCCGATCCACAGGACACGGAACGCGCCCTGGCCGTCGGGCTGGTTCATCCACTCGAGCGACTGCCGCCAACCACCCGCCGGGAGCCGCCACGAGCCTCCCAACGCGTCGCCGAGCACACCGGGAACCGGCGCGAGTAGTCCGAGGGCCGCGACGACCGCCGCGACCTGTCGCCAACCGAACACCACGGTGCGCAGCTCCTCGACGAACGCGGCGACACCGAGACCGACGGCGATGGCGAGCCCGAGCGCGGCGGGCACCAGCAGACCACCCGCAACCGGCACGGGGAGCGACGGCGAGAGCCGGCCCGGCAGCCACGCCAGTGCGAACGACGCGGCGGCGAGCAGCCAGGCGCGGCCGGCCCAGACGAGCCGGTTTCCCGTTGCCGTGATCAATGGCAGCGCAGCCGCGACGAGCAGTCCCCACGGCAGCGTCCCCGCACCCGACGAACCGGTGTGAAAACGCAGCACATCCGACAACGACAGCGGCGCGTGCGGCAAGAG
The DNA here is from genome assembly GCA_038240075.1 of Acidimicrobiia bacterium. Taxonomy (GTDB): domain Bacteria; phylum Actinomycetota; class Acidimicrobiia; order IMCC26256; family PALSA-610; genus DATBAK01. The sequence continues at coordinate 116,292 of JBBSEC010000001.1, read as the reverse complement.
ACCGAGCGAAGGGCCGTCGGCGTGGAACAGCGCGAACGGCCACGGCACGAGCAGGAGCAGCGCGATGGCCGTGCTGACCAGCGCCGCGGCCGCCACGCGCGTTGCACTGCGCACGTCGCCGAGCAACGGAGCGCCGACGATCGTGACCGCGCCGACGAGCAGCGCGAGGAGCAGCGCAGGTGGCCAGAACGCGGTCACGATCGCAGTGAGCGCGCCGGCGGCGGCGACGCTGCGCCACTTCCACTGCCGCACAGGAACCGGCACCGTCCACAGGTCGCCGACCGCGTCGGCGAGACCCGACACGATGAAGGGTGCGAGCGCGTACAGCACGAGCGGGCCGAGCTGGCCGGCACCGAGCAGGTTCCGGGGCAGCGGGTTCGCAACGTAGGCGACGAGCCCCGCGATCGCGGGCAACGGCGACGCGGAGGTCGGCCGCAGCGCGCGATACACACCCAGACCACCGAGCGGAACCGCGCCGACGACAACCAGGGTGCGCGCCAACGAGGTGTGCCCGAGCAGGATCCCGGATGCGACCGACATGAACCCGAACGCGGCCGACGCGGGTGACGCCGAGCCCAGCCCGGAGTTGCGCCAGCTGGAGTGGTACGTGGAGACGAGCGCTCCCAACCGCGGCCACGCGGCGAACCCGCCCACCGACGGGACGCCCGACGCGATCAGGTTGCGCGACCCGAACAGGATCACGACGAGCACGACCGTCCACGCGATCCCGCCCGCGCCCCGGAACGACGCGCGCGCGGACCCGACCGCGCGCCGGGTGCGGGTCTCGACGAGGTCGAGACGCGACCGCGACTGCAGACGGATCGCGAACGTGGTGCGCACACGCGAGCTGCCGCGCACCATCAGTGCGTGCAGCTCGTGCTCACTCACTTGACGCTTCGCCTGCAGCGGGCGGCGCGCCGCGAAGGTCGCGCGCGCGTCGAGCAACGCCGACCACCACCCCGCGAGCAGCGCCCGCGCGCGCCCGAAGCGCCGGGTCGCGACGAGGCCGACCGACTCACCGAGATCAAGGAGGAACGCGACCGGGAGCACCCAGACGAGCGCGGTCGCGGCCGTGCACTTCGTGACCATGTGGATCCGGCTGCGGTTGGCGTCGCGCACCGTGCTCGGAACCCGTGTGCGACGCCGGCCCCCGACGCCGGCCGGCCGCCGCACGCGCGCGTCGGGCACCACGACGACGCGGGCGCCGACGAGACGGGCCCGCCAGCAGATGTCGAGATCGGCCGCTCCGGGCTCGGAACGCGGGTCGAACCCGCCGAGCTCCTCCACGAGATCCGCGCGCAGCAACATCGCCGCATCGGAGACGCAGAACACGTCGCGCACCGCGTCGTGCTGCTCCTGATCGAGCTCGCCGGGCTCGATGCCGGTGAACGGGATGCCGTACCGATCGATCGTCAGGCCGACCTCGACGAGCGCTTCGGGATGGTCGAGGTCGACGATCTTCGGACCGACGATGGCCGCGTTGCTTCGGTAGGCCTCCTCGACCAGCACGCGCACGGCGCCGGCTTCGACGACGACGTCGTCCCGGCAGACCAGGAAGAACGTGGCTCCCTCGACGCTGCCGAACGCGACGTTGGCGGCCTCGGTGAACGAGCGGGGCCCGGGAAGGCGCCGCACGAAGGCGTGGGGGTAGACCTCGGCGACGCGGGCGGTCAGCTCGTCGCCGGACCCACGGTCGATGACGAGCGTCGACAGCGACGGGTACTCCTGGTCGGCGAGCGACGCGAGGGTGGCCTCCAGGCCGGCGCCTCCCTCGGTGACCACGACGGCCACCACGGGCGGCAGCACCGGTGCGGCGCCAGTGGCCTCGCCGTCGAGGCCGGCGAGGGCGGCGATGCCGAGGCCCTCCGGATCGTCGAGCTCAGCGGCTCCCGCGGGCTCTGGGACCGGAGGCGTGTCGAGCGGCTCCGTGTCCATGCGTTCGTCGAGGATACCAACCCGGTGATTGTGCATACAGTCACAAGTGCTTGCAATTGCAAGCACGCTTGCCTAGGCTCGCGAGCACCCGGTCGCCTCCCTTGTTGTGCGCCCGCCCCGTCGACGCCAGCTCTGTTGACGCCCGAACCCTGACCAGAGAGAGTGGAGCCCATGCAGTTCGACATTCGCAACTTCGACATTGGCAACATTGGCAACTTCGACATTCGCAAGACGGCCGCCGACGCCGGATACGTCACCGTCGGCATCGGTGTCCTCGCCTTCCAGCAGGCGCAGGTCCGCCGGCGTGAGGTGCAGAAGCGCCTCGGCGAGAGCGGTGGCTGCCTCAACGCCCGCGCCGCCGACGGCAAGGCCCGCCTCGACACGCTGCAGCAGACCGTCGACACGGTGACGCACTGGGCGCAGGAGCTCGGCACACAGGTGAAGGACCGCATCGAGCCCGTGGTCGGTCAGGTCGTCGACCAGGCCCTACGCGTCCAGACGGTCGTGACGAGGGCCGCGTAAGCGGCCGGAAGCACGGCGTTACTCTCCCAGCTGTGCTGGTGAGCTTGGCGGGTGGAGTCGGTGCGGCAAGGTTCCTTGCCGGCCTCGTCCGCGTGGTCGCACCGGAGGAACTCGTCGTCGTCGGCAACACCGGCGACGACGACGAGTTCCACGGGCTGCTCGTCTGCCCCGACCTCGACTCCGTCACCTACACCCTCGCCGGCGCATCGAACCAGGCGCTCGGGTGGGGGCTCGAGGGCGAGACGTTCGCGTGCCTCGACGCGCTCGACCGCTACCAGGACGACACGTGGTTCCGCCTCGGCGACCGCGACCTCGCGACGCACCTCTACCGGAGCGAGCGCCTGCGCGCGGGCGCCACGATCTCGACCGTCACCGCCGAGATCACCGCGGCGTGGGGCCTCGCGTTCCGGCTCCTGCCGATGAGCGACGACCCGGTTCGCACCCGGATCACGACGCGTGACCCCGATGGTTCGACGCGCGAGCTGCGCATGCAGGAATGGTTCGTTCGCGAGCGCGCGCAACCGCCCGTCGTCGCGGTCCGGTACGAAGGAGCCGACGCCGCGCGGGCCGCGCCGGGCGTGCTCGAAGCGCTCGAGACGGCCGACGCGATCGTGATCTGCCCGTCGAACCCGGTGATCTCGATCGCGCCCATCCTCGCGGTGCCGGGCATCCGCGATGTGCTCGTCGCGCGACGCGACCGGGTGGTCGGGATCTCGCCGATCGTCGGGGGCGCACCCGTGCGCGGCCCTGCCGACCGGTTGATGGAGCCGCTCGGCATCGACGTCTCGTGCGTCGGAGTCGCGAAGAACTACGCGCCGTTCTGCTCGACACTCGTCATCGACGCGGTCGACGCGGCGCACGCTCCGGAGGTCGAGGCCGCCGGCGTCACCGCGGTGGTCGCCGACACGATGATGCACAGCCCCGAGATCGCCGCCGCGCTCGCTCGCCGCGCCCTCGAAGCGATCCCGTGCCCCACGCGCTGACGCTCGTCCCGATCGAGGGCATCGGCGAGATCCACCCCGGCGACGAGTTGGCCGTCGTCATCGCGGACGCCGCCATCGCGCAGGGAACGCCAATCGTCGACCGCGACTGCATCGTTGTCACGCAGAAGGTCGTCTCGAAGGCCGAGGGTCGCCTCGTTTCGCTCGACCCCGACGACCTCGCGGCGCGACGCGAGCTCGTCGAGTCCGAGTCGGTGCGCATCGTGCGCCGCCGTGGCGATCTGATCATCAGTGAGACGCGCCACGGCTTCGTGTGCGCGAACGCGGGCATCGACCTCTCGAACGTCGAAGCCGGCACCGCCGCGCTGTTGCCGGTCGAGCCCGACCGGTCGGCGAAGCACGTTCGCGATGCGCTCCGGGCCCGTTACGGCGTGGAAACGGCCGTGATCATCTCCGACACCTTCGGTCGGGCCTGGCGCCGAGGGCTCACCGACATTGCCATCGGAGTGTCGGGCATCGCGGGAGTCGTCGATCTGCGCGAGACACCCGATGCGCTCGGTCGCATCCTGCACGTGACCGAAGTCGCGGTTGCCGACGAGATCGCGGGCGCCGCGGAGCTCGTGATGGGCAAGGCCGCGGGCATCCCCGCGGCGATCGTGCGCGGCGTCGACGAGTCGTGGTTCCGCGACGGCTCGTATCGCGAGCTGATCCGACCGCCGGCCGAAGATCTCTTCCGTTGAGCGCGCTCCCCCGCCTCCTCGAAGACCGTCGCTCGATTCGCACGTTTCTGCCCGAGCCGTTGCCGCGCGTCGACCTCGACGCGCTGGTGACGGCCGCGTGCATCGCACCCGCTCCCCACCACTCGCGCCCGTGGCGCTGGGTCGTGCTCGACACGGAGCCGGGGCGCCGTGACCTCGCCGTGGCGATGGGGGCGCACTGGCGCGTCGACCTCGAACGCGATGGTGTCGCCACCACGCGCATCGACGAGCTGGTCGACGCGTCGGTCGCGCGACTGTCGGCCGCGCCCGCGGCGATGCTCGGCTGCCTCACCTGGGACGGCCTCGACCGCTACCCGGACGAGACCCGCCGGCGCGCCGAGTACGGCATGGCGCTGCTCTCCCTCGGCGCCGCGGTCGAGAACCTCATGCTCGCGGCGACCGACCGCGGCTACGCGTCGTGCTGGGTGGCCGCGCCGATCTTCTGCCCCGAGACCGCGCGCGACGCGCTCGCACTTCCTTCCGAGTGGCTCCCGCACGCGCTCGTGCTCGTCGGACGTCCCGACCCGACCTACGTGGGCCGCGAGCGCCCACCGGTGCCACTCGACGACCTGCGCACGTTTCGCTAGATGGTGGTGGGGGCCGCGCCGGCACGCGAACGGTGGAAGCAGATCGCGCGGACCGCCGCGTGGTTGGTTGGGCTGGTCGCGTTGGCGTGGACCTGGCTGCTGTTCCCGCACCTCGGCAACCTCGGACAGGCGCTCGCGGTCGCCGCTCCCCTGGGGTTGGTCGCCGCCGTGGTGCTGCACGGCCTTGCGCTCTGGCGCCTGCACCAGCGGCTCATCACGGTCGTCAGCCTGGTCGCGTGGCTCGTCTCGCTCACGGTGATGATCGTGTCGCCGCGCGTCCCGGTTCACTTCGCCGCACCGCGCGATCCGATCACGATCGCGTCGGCGAACCTGCACTTCAGCAACTCGCACCCACTCGACGCCGCGCGCGACGTCGTGGCGCGCCACGCCGACGTCGTCGTCGTTTCCGAGGGCACGCTGCAGAGCGAGCCGGTGATCTCGGCGGCCTACCGCTACCACATCAACTCCGCGTATCACGACGCCGGCTACTCCGAATACGTCGCGTCGCGGTTTCCGCTGCGCGCGCGATCGGTACCGCAGGCGCTGGGTCAGGCCGTCGTCGTGGAGGTGATGGCACCCACACCGTTCCTACTCGTCGGTGCACACCTTCCACGCGCCGGCATCAACATCCCGTATCTCCGCGGCAACTACAGCTTCGCGGCGCAGCGCCGCGCGGTCGATGCCGTCACGCGACTGGTCGCGGCGTCGAAGGTGCCGGTCGTCGTCGCCGGCGACCTGAACATCTCCGACCGCACCGAGACGTACCACCGTCTCGTCGCGCACCGACGCGATGCCATGCGGGCGGGATGGGCGGGGCCGACGTTTCGCACGTTCCCGTTGAATCTGCTCGAGCTGCGCATCGACCATGTCATCATCGACCGGTCGTGGTGCGCGGCGCACTCGCAGCGCTTCCACCCGCAGGGCTCCGATCACGAGTCGCTGCAGGTGCAGATCGGACCCTGTTCGTAACGCGGGTCAGGCGCTGGCGGCGAGCGCCTGGAAGTGCGTGAGGGTACGGGCGAGCCCCTCGTCGAGCGTCGTCCAGGGCTTCCAGCCGAGATGGATCTCGGCGCGCCCGGGGTCGAGCGCGGAGCGCGAGAGCTCACCGAGCCGCGCGGGCTCGTGGCGCGGCTCGCCCTTGTGCGCAACGAGCCGGGCCATCGCCTCGTACAGCTCGACGACGCTCGTCTCGGCTCCGGTGCCGACGTTGAGCAGCAACCCTCCGCCGCGCTCCGACGCGCGCACGAAGGCGTCGACGATGTCGTCGACGAACACGAAGTCGCGCGTCTGCGAACCGTCACCGAAGATCACCGGCGTCTGTCCGTTCAACAGCTTGCCCGCGAAGATCGCGACAACTCCGGCCTCACCGTGCGGATCCTGGCGGGGGCCGTAGACGTTCGCGAGCGCGAGCGCCGTCGACTCCAGGCCGTGCGCCTCGCGATAGAAGTGCAGGTAGTCGCCGACCGCCTTCTTCGCGACGCCGTACGGGGACTCGGGGACCTGCGGCGCCGACTCACGGGTCGGGATCTCGTCGGGCATCCCGTAGATGGTGCCGCCCGACGACGCGAACACGACCTTCTTCACACCGGCGTCGACGCAACCTTCGAGCACGTTGAGCGAGCCGAGGATATTGATCTTCGCGTCGAGGATCGGATTGACGACCGAGACGCGCACGTCCATCTGGGCCGCGAGGTGGAACACGACATCGGGCTTCGCCCGTCCGAGCACCTCACGCAGCCCCGGCGACTGCACGTCGAACCGGTGGAACGAGAAGCGGTGGCCGTCGAGGCTGCGCGCGTCGGCAAGGTTGCCGAGGCTGCCGGTCGAGAGGTCGTCGACGACCGTGACCGACCAGTCTTCGGCCAGCAACCGGTCGACGAGCGTGGAGCCGATGAAGCCCGCTCCTCCCGTGACGAGCGCCTTCTTCGACATTGGCGATGCCTCTCGTCTGCGTCCTTGGTGACTGACCGTTCGATTCTGCGTTACTCGGCCGACGGCCCTACTCCGCCGGTGGAACTCTGCCCCCGGAGATCCGGGTCCCGGCTGCGATGCTCGTGCCCGCACCCACAAGGGTCAGGTCGGTCAGTGCGGCCTCGGTCTTGAGGATCGCGTCCGAACCGACCACGGAATCGGTGACCACGGCACGGTCGGAGACCCGGGCCCCCGCCAGCAGCACCGACCGCTCGACCCGGGCTCCGGCGCCGACGACCGCTCCGGGCCCGATCACCGATGCCCCGATCGTGGCGCCGGCTTCGATGCGGGCACCCACCCCGATCAGCACCGGCGGGCGCAACTCGACCGTGGGGTCGACGTCGGCTTCACCCTGGCACCACACACCCGGAGGGCCCTCGACCGCGCCGGGAGCCGGCACGGGACCGAGCCGACCGGCCAACGCGTCGCTGTGCGCCTGCAGGAACTTGGCCGGCGTGCCCATGTCGAGCCAGTACCCACTGGCCTTGAACGCGAACAGCGAGCCGCGCGTCTCGACCATGCGCGGAAACGTCTCGCGCTCGATTGACACGTTGACGCGCGGCGGGATCCGCGCCAGCAGCGACGATTCGATCACGTAGATCCCCGCGTTGATCCAGTTGGTCGGAGCCAGACCGCGCGGTGGCTTCTCGATGAAGCCGACGACTTCGCCGTTGGAGCGGGTCGGCACCACGCCGAACGCGGAGGGATCGTCGACCTGCGTGAGCGCGATGGTCGCCTGCGCGCCGCTCTCCTCGTGGAAGCCGATCATCGAGGCGAGATCGAGGTCGGTGAGGATGTCGCCGTTGCACACGACGAAGCGACCCTCGATGCCCTCCGCGGCGTAGCGGATCCCGCCGGCCGTTCCGAGCGGCTTGCGCTCGATCACGTACGAGAGCGCGACACCGCCGCAGCGGTCGCCCGGGAAGTGCTCCGGGAACGCATCGGGCAGATATCCGAGCGAGAGCACGACCTCGTCGACGCCGTTGCGCTCGAGCCACGCGAGCTGCCGTTCGAGAAACGTCTGATTGGCGATCGCGAGCAGCGACTTGGGCGTCGTGTACGTGAGCGGACGGAGTCTGGTGCCCTCGCCGCCTACGAGGACCACCGCCTTCATGACGTGGGTGTGGTCGTGTTCCCCACCGTCGTCGGAGACGTTGTCGACGCGGCGGTGGTGGTGCCGGTGGGAGCGGTCGTGGCGGTGGTGCTCCCCGTCGGCGCGGTCGTGCCGGTCGACGGATTCGTGGCCGACGGGGTCGGCGTCGCGGTTGCGGTCGGTGAGTTCCCGAGCACCTGCTGCAGATCGGTGAACGACGGGACGTCGGTGGTCGGAGGCAGCTTGGCGGTCGCGGTGGTGAAGACGAGCTCGACGACATCGGCGTCGTTCAGCTTGTACTTCGTCGGATCGCCCTGCTTCTCTTTCCCGTTCACCGACCAGCGGAGCACTCCCGGCTTCCCCTGGCACTTGTTGCCGTTCTTCTCGTCGACGCTGACGAACTTGATCGACGTCTGGCTGAGCTTCCAGCCGCCGTACTTGAAGTAGGCGCCGAGGTTGGCGTTCTTGCCACCGTCGCTGTCGGTGAGGGGCTCGATGTGGATGAGGCCGTCGTCGTGGCTGTGCAGCGGCGCGTAGATGAGGCCGCCCGTGCCCGACCGTGCCGGCGCGCCGGCACCCGCCGACTGCGTGCTGGTGACGTTGCCCGGCGGCCATGCCCAGTTCGGGACCCAGGTTCCGCAGTCGTTGACGCCGAGCGCGATGTGCCAGTGGTCTTTCGTCGTCGGCGCGCTGCCGTTGGCAGACTTGGAACGGCTGACCGCGATGCCGAGCGCACCGGCGACGACGAGGATCCCCGCCATCGCGTACCAGATGAGGTTCGCGCCGTTGCGCGAACGCTTCGGTGTCTGGAAGGTTCTGCGCTTCTGTCGGGACGATTTGCCCATAAGCGCCGAGACTAGCCGGTGACCCTGGGCACACTTGAACGCCCCCACGCGTGCTGTGCCATCGCTGCGAGGCAGCGCAGTGCGAGCACCGGCGCGAGCGGCACGAGCAGCACCCGCCGCCATCCCCGGTAGCGGCGGCCCGCGAAGCGCCACACCGACCGGTGGTGCTCGACGATCATGCGGTAGGGCCGCTGCGACGTGCTCGCGCCCTGCGCATGCACGACCTCGCCCGACGGTTCGTACTGCACGCGCCAGCCCGCACGCCGGAGGCGCAGGCACAGGTCGACGTCTTCCATGTACATGAAGTAGCGCTCGTCCCAGCCGCCGACGTCGTCGAGTGCCTCGCGGCGCAGCCACACCGCGGCGCCCGAGATCCAGTCGACCGCGCGCGGCCGCGTGGGATCGACGTCGAGCTGGCGGTAGCGCCGCGTCCACGGGTTCGTGCGCCACACGAGGCCGAGTGCGGCGTGCGCCAGCGCGACGAACAGACCGGGGTCGGAGCGCGCCGATGGATACACGGAGCCGTCGGGGTTGAGGATCTTTGGTCCGACCGCACCGAGGCGCGCGTCGGCGGCGAGGGCCGCGAGCATCGCGGCGGCGACTCCGGGCTTCAGCTCGACGTCGCCGTTGAGGACGGCGACAACGGGCGCGTCGGTGGCGGCGATACCGAGGTTGGCACCGCGCGCGTACCCCACGTTGCCGGGCGCGTCGAGCGTGCGCGCGGCGGGCAGTGCCGCGCGGAGGGCTACGGCACTGCCGTCAGTGGAGCCGTTGTCGACGACCACGACGTCGGGAGCCCCGGCACTCGTCTCGTCGAGGACGGAGCGCACACCGCGCGCCAGGAGATCGCCGTAGTTGTAGTTGACGACGACCGCCGCCCACCGGGGACGAGAAGCGTCGCCGTGATCCGGCGACTCAGCCGACACGACACTTGATCAGCATCCACAAGGCCCCGAAGCCGTCTCGCCACGAGATCTTCTTGCCTTCGTCGAACTCACGCCCGGCGTAGGAGATCGGGACCTCGTAGATGCGGACGCCGCTCCGCAAGATCTTGGCGGTGATCTCCGGCTCGATGTCGAAGCGGTTGGCCTTGAGCTCGATCGGCTCCAGCACCGACCGCGCGATCAGCTTGTAGCACGTCTCCATGTCGGAGAGCGTGGTGTTGTAGAGCACGTTGGTGACGAGCGACAGGAAGCGGTTGCCGACCCAGTGGAAGAACAACATGTTGCGGCGCTCGCCCGTGAAGCGCGAGCCGTAGACGACGACCGCGTTGCCGCGCAGCACGGGTGCGAGCAGCTTCGGCCAGTCTTCCGGGTCGTACTCGAGGTCGGCGTCCTGGATCAGGATGAGATCGCCGGTGCTGTGCGAGAAACCGGTGCGGACCGCGGCGCCCTTCCCGCGGTTCGCCGGGTGCGTGATCACCTTGACGGTGCTGTCGTTGAGCTGACGGAGCACGTCGACGCTGCCGTCGGTGCTGCCGTCGTCGACGACGATGATCTCCCGGTCGAGGCCGGCGGGCAGCTCGACCGCGCGCATGCGGCGCAAGATCTCCGCGACGGTGTTGCGCTCGTTCAGCACCGGCACGATCACCGAGAGCTTCTTGAACTCCGGGGGCTCGTGCATTCAGTGTTTATATCGCGTCGCGGGCGCGTTCCTTCTGATACCACTCGAAGGTCCGCTCGAGCCCGTCCCGCAGCGTTACGGTCGGTTCCCAGTCGAGCCGCTCGCGTGCGAGCGTGATATCGGGGCACCGGCGAGTCGGGTCGTCGGTCGGCAGCGGTTGGAACACGAGCTCCGACTTCGACTCGGTGACGTCGAGTACGAGGTGCGCGAGCTCGAGCACCGTGAACTCTCCGGGGTTCCCGATGTTGATGGGGCCGACGAGCCCGGAATCGAGCAGCGCGAGGATGCCGCGCGCCTCGTCGTCGACGTAGCAGTACGAGCGTGTCTGCGTGCCTTCGCCGTAGACGGTGAGCGGCTCGCCGGTCATGGCCTGCACCACGAAGTTGGAGACGACGCGGCCGTCGGCCGCGCGCAGGCGCGGGCCGTAGGTGTTGAAGATGCGCACGATGCCGACGTCGACCCCGAGCTCGCGGTGATACGTCATCGTGAGCGTCTCGGCAAACCGCTTCGCCTCGTCGTACACGGCGCGCGGGCCGATGCTGTTGACGTTGCCCCAGTAGGTCTCGCGCTGCGGGTGCTCGAGCGGCTCACCGTAGATCTCGCTCGTCGACGCCAGCAGGAACCGGGCGTCGTTGGCGCGCGCGAGCTCGAGACCGCGCCGCGTTCCGAGCGAGCCCGCGTCGAGGGTCTCGAACGGGTAGGCGAGGTATTCGAACGGGCTGGCCGGGCTGGCGAAGTGCATCACCGCGTCGACGTGACCGGTGACCGGCATCTCGACCGAGACGTCGCACTCGACGAGGCTGAAACCACGTTCGCCGTCGAGCATCGCGAGGTTCTCGCGCCGGCCGGTGATGAGACTGTCGAGCGCGACGACCTCGTCGCCGCGCGCGATGAGTGCCTCGCACAGGTGCGAACCAAGGAAGCCGGCACCGCCGGTGACGACGACGCGCGACATCAGCGCCCAACCCCGGTGTAGACGAACCCGCGGCGGCGGAGCGACGCGGGGTCGAGCAGGTTGCGCGCGTCGACGATCGCGCTGATCGCCATCGTCGAGCGCACCCGGTCGAAGTCGAGCCAGCGGAACTCGTCCCACTCGGTCAGCACCGCAAGCACGTGGGCACCCTCGCACGCCTCGAACGGATCGGCGCACACCTCGATCGGCGCCGAGATCCGGCTGCTGCCGGCCTCGATGGCGGGGTCGTAGCCGCGCACCTTCGCGCCGAGCTCGAGCAGGCGGCCCGCGATCACGAGCGCCGGCGAGTCGCGCAGGTCGTCGGTGTCGGCCTTGAAGGTGAGGCCCCAGACCGCGATGCACAGGCCGTCGACATCGCCGCCCGCGGCGTGCACGATCTTGTCGACCATGCGCTCGTGTTGCGCGCGGTTGACGTCCTGCACGCCGTTGAGCAGACCGAAGTCGTAACCAACCTGCTCGGCGGTGTAGAGCAGGGCGGCGGTGTCCTTGGGGAAGCACGATCCGCCGTAGCCGGGGCCGGGGTGCAGGAACTCGAACCCGATGCGCTTGTCGTAGCCCATTCCGAGCGCAACTTCACGCACGTCGGCGTCGACGGCTTCGCACAGATTCGCGATCGCGTTGATGAACGAGATCTTCGTCGCGAGGAACGCGTTCGACGCGTACTTGATCATCTCGGCCGACGCCGGGTCGGTGACGAGGACAGGAGCCCGGATCGCGCGATACAGATCGGAGATGCGCACCGCGGCCGCGGGATCGTCGCAACCGATGACGATGCGGTCGGGGTTGAGGAAGTCGCGAACGGCCGCGCCTTCGCGGAGGAACTCGGGATTCGACGCGACCGTCACCCGATCGAGCGCTGCGCCCGACTCACCGAGGATCTGCTGCACGCGGCGCGTCGAGCCGACCGGCATCGTCGACTTGTTCACGACGACGGCGCCCGACGCGAGGATCGGTGCAATCTCACGCGCGGCGATCTCGACGTAGGAGAGGTCGGCCTCGCCATTTTCGCCCTGGGGCGTCGCGACGCAGAGGAAGACAAGCTCGGCGCCCGGCACGGCGTTCGCGGCGCCGAGCACGAACGACAGCCGGCCCGCGGCGAGGCCGGCGTTCACCAGCTGCGGCAGGCCCTCTTCACGGATGGGGATGTCGCCGCCCGACAGCCGCGACACGCGGTCGGCGTCGATGTCGGCACAGACCACGTCGTGGCCGAGCGAGGCGAGACACGCGGCGGTCGTCAGCCCGACGTACCCCGCGCCGATGACGGCGACCTTCATGCGGCTCCGACCTCCGGCATGCCCCCGCCTCCAGTCTGCGCCTGACTTCTCATCCGGCGGCTCCCATACCCGTGTTCATCGGCAGCGGAGCGCCGAAACGCAATACCAACGGCTGGTTGGACATCGTGGAATCGAGTCTAGAAGCCACCCGGAGCCCGGGCGGTCAGCCGCAGCCGACCTCTGCTTTCCCGTTGTTGGTCTGGGGCACCGTCACACCGGGGGTGGAGCCCGGGTTGGCGGCCACGGTGCTGCTCGTGGAGGCCGCCGCGGGCTTGGTACCCGGCTTCACGACCGCCTGGAAGTCCTGGCCCACGACCACCACGACCGCGGCGCTGCCGGCCGCGCTCGTGAGGGCCACGAGCTGGCCGACGCCGCCGAGGTAGGAGGCCACGACCTGCGCCTTGCCGAGCGCTCCCGGCGCGTAGCGGATCTGAGTCTGCGCGTAGTCGTGACGGTCGGCGTCACCGGGCGCACCGCCGCTCGCGAACCCGAGGCCGGTAAGCGCGGTGTTCGTCGAGCCCGCGACGCCCTTGACTCCAGACCCGTTCAAGACCTGCACCGCAATGGCGCTCGGCGCGATCTTCGGAATCTTCGCCGGCGTCGTCGTGAACGAGCGCAGCTGCTGGAAGTACGGCTCCGCGCCGGCCTGGTCGAGAAGCAGCACGTCGTTGCCGTCGATCACGGTGCCGGTCGTCGGCACCGTGACCATCTGCACGCTGCTCGGATCGACGCTGCGGAACGCACGGACGAGCGCGAGAAAGTCGGAGAGGCTCATGCCCTTGTCCTTCACCAGGTTGGGCACGGTCTTCGTCAGCAACGACTTGGCGGTGAACGGATTGCGTGCACCCTTGCTGATCGCCTCCTGCGCGAGGCTGCGGATGAAGTACTGCTGGCGGCGGATGCGCCCGAAGTCGGAGTCGCCTTCCTGCGTCCACGTCTTCGGGTCGGTGCCCTGACCCGCCGTCCGGTACTGGTAGTGGCGCGAGCGCACGTACTCGAGCGCCTCGAGGCCGTTGAGCGCGACGCAACCGGGGTTGGGGACGTCGAGGCCGGTGTACTTGTCGTACGCCGCGGTCGGGAAGAAGATGTGCACCGCGCCGATCGCGTTGACGATCTGCGCAAAGGTCGCGAACCCCACCTCGAGGTAGTGGTTGATCGTGACGTGGAAGTTCTGCTCGATCGTCTGGATCAAGGTGGTCGGACCGAAGTTGTAAGCCGTGTTGATCCGCTGGCTGCCGTGGCCGGGAATCGGGACCCACAGGTCGCGCGGGATCGACACGAGGAAGCCCTTGCTCGGCGACTTCGGGTCGACGTGGGCGATCATGATCGTGTCGGAGCGCTGCCCGGTCTGGTACTTCGGGTCCCCGAAGTGCTGTACGGCGATCGGGTCGTTGACGAACGCGCGGCTGTCGGAGCCGACGATCAGGTAGTTGGCCGGCTGCGTCGACGCGACCGGCGGCAGCACGGTCTTCGGGATCACGACGCTTCTCGTGTGGTTCACGATCTGGTCGTTCGCGAACCAGTACGCGTACCCGAAGCCGCCGGCGGTCACGACCGCCACGATGAGAAGTGCCGTCACGAACCGGCTCACGAATGTGCGCCACTGCGCGCTGAAGGGCGTCACGAAGCGCCGATGTTAGCGACTCGACCTGTCAATCCCAGGGCAGTGCTCTCAGCCACTCACTCGACTGGAAGACCGAGCCCGCGCGCGAGCACGAGGCGCTGGATCTCGCTCGTTCCCTCACCGATCTCGAGGATCTTGGCGTCGCGGTAGAGCCGGCTCACCGGTGAGTCCTCCATGAAGCCGTAGCCACCGTGGATCTGCACGGCCTCGCGCGTCGCGGTGACGGCGACCTCGCTCGAGTAGAGCTTCGCCATCGACGCGGCCTGCCGGTGCGGTTTGCCGTGATCGCGTAGCCACGCGGCTTTATAGGTGAGATTGCGGGCGTTCTCGACCGCGACCGCCATGTCGGCGCACTTGAACGCGACGGCCTGGAACCGGCCGATGGGCCCGCCGAACGCCTGCCGCTCGCGCGCGTACTCGAGCGAGGCGTCGAGGCACGCCTGGGCGAGCCCGACCGCGAGTGCGGCGATCGCGATTCGACCACCGTCGAGGATCGTGAGGAAGGTCTGAAAGCCGCGGCCGCGCTCTCCGAGCAGATGATCGGCGGGCACGCGGCAGTCGACGAAGCTCAGCTCGTGCGTGTCGCTCGCGTGCCAACCCATCTTCCGGTACGCCGGTGCGACGACGAACCCCGGCGCGTGCGCGTCGACGACGATGTTGGAGATCTCGTTCGGCCCGGTGCGCGCGGTGATCGTCACGCACTTCGTGATCGGTGTTCCCGAGTTGGTGATGAACGTCTTGCTCCCGTTGATCACCCACTCGTCACCCTCGAACGTCGCGTTCGTACGCGTCGCGCCCGCATCGGAGCCGGCTTCGGCCTCGGTCAACCCGAACGCGCCGAGCGCGGTGCCGGCGATCATCGGCACGAGGTACTCCTGCTTCTGCGCCTCGGTACCCGAGTAGAAGAACGGTGCCGCGCCGAGACTCACGCCCGCTTCGAGGGTGATCGCCATCGACGAGTCGACGCGGGCCAGCTCCTCGATCGCGAGGCAGTAGGTGAGGAAGTCGGCGTCGCCGCCGCCGTACTCGGACGGGAACGGAAGGCCGAAGAGCCCGAGCGCGCCCATCTTCAGGACGGCCTCGACGGGGAAGACCTCCTCGCGGTCCCAGTCGGCGGCGTAGGGCGCGATCTCGGAGCGGGCGAAGTCGCGCACGACCGCCTGGAACTGCTCCTGCTCTTCGGATAGCTCGAAGTCCATGTTTCATGGTCGCATACGTATGGGCGGTGCCGTCGTTCCGCGCACTCGTCACGGTTGCTCCGGGGAGACAGTGCGCAATCGCGCCTGTCGTTGTTGAGTTTTTCTGCTTGTGATCGAACGTGCGTTCGTGTACAATTGGGACATGTCCGCAACCCTCACGATCGCTGAGCTCGAACGGCTCGACCCGAGCGTGTTGTGCGATTCGGAGATCCGCGAGACGTTCATCGAGGTCCGTCGCGAGAACGATCGCCGCGAAGCCGTCGCCGCGCGATTGTTGGTCTCGTTGCACGGCCGCGGGATCCCGTCTGGTGAGGGTGCGAGCTCGACACCGGTGTGGGTGCAATACAAGACCGGTCAGCGTTTGCGTGACGCGCGCGTCGCTCGCCACCGCCAGAGCGATGGAAACACTGCCGTTGGTGGCGAAGGCGTGGACTCAGGGCGAGATCTCCGCGAACGCCGCCGGCACGATCGCGCAAGGTCGTCGGTCCGGTCACGAAGACATCTACGCGACGATGGAAGAGGGCATGCTCCGCTTCGCGGCGGCGCGTGATTTTGTGGCGCTCGACGCGATGATCCGCCAGTACCAGACCCGCTGCGACGAGCTCGACGCGAAACCGCCCGAAGACAAGAACCGGTTCTCGATCTCCCCCGTCGGGAACCGGTGGGCATCACGAGGTGATCACGACGCCTTGAGCGGCGCGATCATCAACGAGGCGATCGAGGCCGCGACCGACATGCCCGCCGCAGACGACACCCGCTCGGCCACGCAACGGTGCGAAGCCGCACTGCAACGCATCTGCCGGTACTTCCTCGACTCCGGTGAAAGTCCGACCGAGGACGGCGAACGACCCCACATCGCCATCACCGTCCCGCTCGAATCGCTTGTCAGCGGCAAGTTCGAGACCAGCGGCGATCTCTCGCTCGTCTCCAGCCAGATCAGCGAACTGCTCTGCGCCTCGAAACTCCAAATCATCGTCACCGGTTCGGACGGCAAGCCCCTCGACGTCGGAGCCGACGTGTACCGGCCCTCGCGGAAGTTACGCAGAGCGGTCCTGCACCGAGACCACGGCCGGTGCCGATATCCCGGCTGCGACCGCTCCCACGGCGAAGTCCACCACGTCATCGCCTTCCCCGCCGGCAAGACCGTCCTTGTGAACCTCGTCTTCCTCTGCGACTACCACCACCACGTGCTGCACAAACCCGGATGGCACGCCACCTTCGACGGCACCACGTTCACCGTCACCAACCCCGACGGCCGACATATCGGCAGCACCTGAACGCGAGCACGACCACTCGCTCCTCGAAAAGGGCGAGCACCGATCTGGGCGGTTTGCCCATTCCCCGGTAGCCTTCGCCTCATGCGGGACCTTTCCGTGCCCGCCCTGCTCGAGCAGCTTCCGCTCGGGGCGGGTGTCGCCATCGTCCGAGACGGCGCGAGCACGATCGTCGCGACGGCGCCGGCGCACGTGCGCATCGCCCATGGCAGCGACGGTTTCCGCGCCCTCGACGAGATCGAGGCCGAGGGCGGCTGGTGGGCCGGCTACCTCGCGTACGACCTCGGCCGCGCGGTCGAACGGGTCGTGCCGTGGGCCGCCGCCGACCGCGCGATCCCCGACCTGGTGCTCGCGCGGTTCGACGCGCGGGTCACCTTCACGCCGGGAGAGGATCCCGTCGTCGAGGGCCGCGGTGAGGGCCGTCACCAGCTCGATCAGGCGCTGTGGCGGGCCCGGCGATCCGAGGACCACGAGGAGCCCGTCGGTCTCGAGCGGTGGACGTCGAGCCTCGACCGTTCCGTCTACACCGACGCCGTGAAGACGATCCACGGCCTCCTCGACGCCGGCGAGTGCTACCAGGTGAACCTCACCCGCCGCCTCTCCTCGCCGCGCGCCGCCGACCCGCGTGCGCTCTACCTCTCCCTCGACCGGCAGAACCCAGCGCCGCACGCCGCGCTGCTGACGTTCGGGCCCGAGGCGCCGTACTGCCCGGCGATCGTCTCCGCGTCTCCCGAGCTGTTCCTCGAGCGCCGCGGCGACCGCGTCACCACGCGCCCGATCAAGGGAACCGACGCCGATCAGGCGGCACTGCTCGGAAGCGCGAAGGACCGCGCCGAGCACGTGATGATCGTCGACCTCGCGCGCAACGACCTCGGACGCGTGTGCGTGCCCGGGTCGGTACGCACGCTGCAGCTCGCCGCGATCGAGGCTCACCCCGGCCTGTTCCACCTCGTCAGCACCATCGAGGGACGTCTGCGTCCCAACACCGGTCTCGCCGACCTCGTGCACGCAACCTTCCCGCCCGCGTCGATCACCGGCGCGCCGAAGCCGCGCGTGATGCAGGCGATCGAGGACATCGAGCCGGTGCGGCGGGGCGTCTACTGCGGAGCGATCGGCTGGATCGACGCCGACGCGCGCACCGCCGAGCTTGCGGTTGCGATCCGCACGTTCACGATCACGCACGGGTTCACCGACCTCGGCGTCGGCGGCGGGATCGTGGCCGACTCCGACGCGGCGTCGGAGTGGGCCGAGACCGAGTTGAAGGCGCAGCGCCTGCTCGCGGCGGCCGGTTCGGTCACGCCGACGAGCCTGGTTGCGCAGCTCTCGGCGCCGCGCCCAGAAACACCGTGATCGTCTGGATCGACGGCGAGCTCCTCGACATCCGCGACGCGAGGATCTCGCCGCTCGATCGCGGCCTCGTCGTCGGCGACGGCGTGTTCGAGACCCTGCGGGTGTACCGCGGGGTGCCGTTTGCGTGGCGGCGGCACTTCGCCCGCCTCGCGCACTCGGCGGCCGGTCTCGGCCTCGCGCTCCCCGACCCTGAGCGCCTGCGCTTCGCGGCCGACGCGGTCGTTGCGGCGAACGGCCTGACTGACGCGCGCCTTCGGGTCACCGTGACCGGCGGCGAAGGCCCACCGGGATCGAGTCGCGCGGGTGCGGTCCCGACCGCGTTCGTCGTTGCGGTCGCGTTCCATCCCGCGTCGCCGACGACGCGCGTCGCGATGACGCCGTGGACGCGCAACGAACGCTCGGCCGTCGCGGGCCTCAAGACGATCTCGTACGCCGCGAACGTGCGCGCCCTCGCGTACGCCGAAGAACGCGGAGCCGAGGAAGCGCTGTTCGCGAACACCGCGGGCAACCTCTGCGAGGCGACCGGCTCGAACGTCTTCGTCATCCGCGATGGCGTGGCGATCACGCCGCCGCCGGCGGCCGGATGTCTGCTCGGCGTGACCCGGGGGCTGCTGTTGGAGCTGGCGCCGGGGTGCGGTGTCGAAGCCCTGGAGGCCGACGTGCCGATGGGCGAGCTGGCCTCGGTCTCCGAAATGTTCCTCTCGTCGACGACGCGCGAGGTGCAGGCTGTCAGTGCGCTGATCGACGAACAGCGTGACGCCCGCGCCCTCGACGCACCCGGTCCGATCGCCACCTGCCTCGCGCAGGCGTTCCGTGACCTCGTGGCGCGCGATCTTGATCCCTAGACCGCTCGACCCGTAGACCCGTGGACGGCAGCCGACATGGAACCAACAGAGGGGAACGGTTCGCGGTGGCGGCGCATCCTGCGCGCCGCGGTCGTCGACCTCGCGCCGCTGCGTCACCGCGACTTCCGGCTCCTGACGGTCGGCCGCGCGGTGTCGTTCATCGGCGGGATGGTCACCTACGTCGCGATCCCGTTCCAGGTCTACGAGCTCACGCACTCGTCGCTCGCGGTCGGTCTCCTCGGACTGGCCGAGATCGTCCCGCTCGTTGCGGCCGCGCTCATCGGTGGCGCGCTCGCCGACGCGACCGATCGGCGCCGGCAGACGTGGCTCGCCGAGATCGGCCTGATGGCCTGTTCGGCCGCGCTGCTCGGGAACGCGACGCTCTCCCACCCGAAGGTTGCGTTCCTCTACGTGATCGCGGCCGTGATGGCGACGCTCGAGGGACTGCAGCGGCCCGCGCTCGAAGCGATGGTGCCGCGGATCGTGCCGCGCGAGGACTTGAAGGCCGCGAGCGCGGTGGGTGCCATGAACATGGCCGTCGGCATGATCGCGGGACCGGCGCTCGGTGGCGTGCTCATCGCGACCATCGGCCTTCGCGGCGCGTACGGCTTCGACGTCGCCAGCTTCACCGTCTCACTCGCGATGCTCGCACTCATGCACGCAGTGCCACCGTCGGTCGACGCGGAACCGCCGAGCCTCCGGCGCATCATCGAAGGCTTCCGCTACGCGCGCTCGCGGCCGGAGCTGATCGGCACCTATCTCGTCGACATCAACGCCATGTTCTTCGGCATGCCGACCGCGTTATTCCCGGCCCTCGCGGTGAGCTTCGGCGGCGCGCGGGCGCTCGGTTGGATCTACGCCGCGCCCGCGGTGGGATCATTGGTCGCCACCGCGACGAGCGGCTGGACCCGGCGCGTGCAGCGGCACGGCGCAGCGGTGCTCTGGGCGGCGACCGCGTGGGGCTTCGCGATCATCGCGTTCGGCCTGGCCCATTCCTTGTGGGTCGCGTTCGCGTTCCTCGCGTTGGCGGGCGGAGCCGACATGGTGAGCGGGATCTTCCGGATGATCATCTGGAACGAGACGATCCCCGACGCCCTGCGCGGCCGGCTCGCCGGCATCGAGCAGGTGAGCTACTCGGTCGGGCCGTCGCTGGGCAACGTCGAAGCCGGCGGTGTCGCCAGCGCGTTCAGCGTGCAGACCTCGATCGTCTCCGGCGGCGTGCTCTGCGTGCTCGGCAGCGCAATCCTCGGTCTCGCGCTTCCTGCGTTCCGTCGCTACGACGCGCGCGACAGCGCCGCCGCGGCCGCGCTCCCGGTCACGCCGTAGGCCGGAGATGGATGACGTCACCGGCACTGACCGTGTGCTCGGCTCCGTCGGCGGCGCGCACGACGAGGTGACCCAGCTCGGTCAGCGCGATCGCTTCACCGACGAGGACGTCATTCGCGCGCTCGACGCGCACCTCTCGCCCGAGCGTCGCACTGGCCGCGATGTTGTCGGAACGCAGCGACCGCGCGCCGTCGTCGGCGAGGGCCTGCAAACGTCCGTCGAGTCCGCGCAGCCACGCCGCGAGCAATGTTTCGCGGGGCGCCGACCGGCCCTCGCGGTTGCACGCGGTTGCGGTCGCCGCGAGCTCGGGCGGAAACGCATCCCAGTCGACGTTCAACCCCATCCCGACGATCACGGCCCGCTTCGTCGGGGCCTCAGCCAACAACCCCGCGAGCTTGCGGTCGCCGACCACGAGGTCGTTCGGCCACTTCAGGCGGGGCCGGAAGCCGCACTGCGACTCGACCGCGTCGATCGCGGCGAGCGCGGCCGCGACCACCACGAGATGGCGCTCCTCGACAGGAACGCTCCCGTCGAGCAACGCCGAGGTGAGCAGCGACGCGCCCGGCGGCGCGATCCAGGTGCGGCCGAGGCGGCCGCGCCCCGCGGTCTGCGCGTCGGCGACGGCAACGAGACCGGGCGCGGCACCGGCAACAGCCTCGTCGGCGAGGTAGCGGTTCGTGGAGTCGAGCGACTCGAACCAGCGGACCTCTCGGAAGCGGGTGCCGGCCAGCGCGGCCGAGAAGTCGCGCCGGCTGGCCGTGGGCTTCGGCATCACCCGTAGGATACGGGGCCGTATCCACGCCGAGCGGGGGCTGCACGTGCTGTCGAAGATCCTCATCGCGAACCGGGGCGAGATCGCCGTACGGGTGATGCGCACGTGTCGTGAGCTCGGCATCGCGACCGTCGCCGTGTACTCCGACCTCGATCGTGACGCCAAGCATGTCCGCTACGCCGACGAGGCCTACGCGCTCGGCGGCCAGACCGCGGCCGAGAGCTACCTCGCGACCGACCGGATCCTGGCCGCGCTCGAGCAGTCGGGCGCCGACGGCGTGCACCCCGGCTACGGCTTCTTCAGCGAGAACGCCGACTTCGCGCGGGCGATCGTCGCCGCGGGCGTGACCTGGATCGGCCCGCCGCCGGAAGCCATCGAGATCATGGGCGACAAGATCTCCTCGCGGTTGGCCGCGGCCCGGGCGGAGGTCGCATCGGTGCCGGGCACCACGACCGCGATCGAGGATGTCTCGGAGATCCTCGCCTTCGGCGCCGAGTTCGGATACCCGGTCGCGATCAAGGCCGCGTACGGCGGTGGTGGTCGCGGCATGAAGGTCGTCGAGAACGCAGAGGCGGCGCCGGCCGCTCTCGAATCGGCAACCCGCGAGGCGCAGGCGTACTTCGGTCGCCCCGAGGCGTACCTCGAGCGCTACCTCACCCGCCCGCGTCACGTCGAGCTCCAGGTGTTGTGCGACTCGCACGGCAACGGCATCTACGTCGGCGACCGCGACTGCTCGACCCAGCGCCGGCACCAGAAGCTCATCGAGGAAGCCCCGGCGCCGGGCATCCCGCCCGAGACCCGCGTCGCGATGGGTGAGGCGGCGGTGAAGGTGGCGCTCGCGTGCGGCTACGTGAATGCCGGCACGGTCGAGATGCTCTTCCAGGACGGCGAGTTCTGGTTCCTCGAGATGAACACCCGCCTGCAGGTCGAGCACTGCGTCACCGAAGAGATCAGCAAGCTCGACCTCGTGGAGCAGCAGCTCAACATCGCGGCGGGCAAGAAGTTGACGATCAAGCAGAAGAGCGTGCGGCTCCAGGGGCACGCGATCGAGTGCCGCATCAACGCCGAGAACCCGGCGAAGAAGTTCCTGCCGTCGCCCGGCACCATCACGCGCCTGCGCGTGCCGTCGGGGCCCGGCGTGCGTTGGGACGGCGGGTACGAAGAGGGCGACACGGTGTCGCAGTACTACGACAACCTCATCGGGAAGCTCGTCGTATGGGCGCCCGACCGCGACCGCGCGATCGCGCGCACGAAGCGCGCGCTCGAGGAGTTCGAGATCGCGGGCGTGAAGACCACGATCCCCGCGCACATCGCACTCGTCTCGCACCCCGATTTCGCGGCGGTGCAGCATTCCACGAAATGGGTGGAAGACGAGCTCGACCCCGCGCTGTTCGCCGACGTCGCCGCGCCCGCTCCCGCGGCGGCCGCCGACGGCGAAGAACGACCCGCACTCGTGGAACGCACGCTCCCCGTCGAGGTCGACGGCAAGCGCTTCGTCGTGAAGGTCTGGGTCGACGAGACGGCCGCCGCACCCGCAGCCGCCGCGACGCGCGCGCGTCCCCGCGCCGCGGCGCGGGTATCGTCGGCCGGCGGAGCCGGAGGCGGCACCGTCGTCGCCCCGATGCAGGGAACCATCGTGAAGGTCCTCGTCGCCGTGGGCGACACGGTCGAGAGCGGCCAGGCGCTCGTGGTGCTCGAAGCGATGAAGATGGAGAACCACATCAACGCGGAGAAGTCGGGCACGGTGAAGGAGCTGCGCGTCACGACCGGCGACACCGTCGGCACCGGCGACGTGCTGGCGGTCATCGAATAAACCCGGCGTCGCCGCGGCGACCGTGCCACTAGTTTCGTCGCCGTGCTTCCGCTGCTGCAGATCGACGCGTTCACCTCGGAGGCGTTCGCCGGCAACGCGGCCGCCGTGTGTTTCCTCGACCGTGAGCGCGACGACGCGTGGATGCAGTCGGTCGGTGCGGAGATGAACCTCTCGGAGACCGCATTCCTGCTGCCGCTCAGCGACGCGTGGTCGTTGCGCTGGTTCACGCCCAGCGTCGAGGTTGCGCTCTGCGGGCACGCGACGCTTGCGTCCGCGCACGCACTCTGGGAGACCGGCCGGTTGGCCGACGGCGCGCCGGCCCGCTTTGAGACGCTCAGCGGATCGCTGTTCGCTTCACGCGTCGATGACCTCATCGAGCTCGACTTCCCGGAGAAGTTGGTGGAGCCGGCCGAAGCGCCGCCGGGGCTCCTCGAAGCCCTCGGCGTCGAGCGCGCCATCGGCGTCTACCGCAACGAGTTCGACTTCATGGTCGAGGTGGCCGACGAAGCCGAAGTCGTCGGCCTCGCGCCCAAGCACATTGGTCTGGGTGAGCTGCCGGCCCGCGGCGTGATCGTCACCGCGCCGACGACGCGCGACGACGCCGACTTCGTCTCGCGTTTCTTCGCGCCGGGCTCGGGTGTCGACGAGGATCCCGTCACCGGTTCGTCGCACTGCGCGCTCGCACCGTTCTGGGCCGAACGGTTCGGTCGCACCGAGCTGACCGGCTACCAGGCCTCGCGCCGCGGCGGCTTAGTGCACACGCGCGTCGTCGGCGACCGTGTCATCCTCGGCGGCAACGCGATCACCGTCATGCGCGGCGAGCTCGTCGCCTAGCTCGGATCTACGGCTGGCTCGTCCGGTTGCGCGGGCAGTACCGCGTCAGCGGCCCGGGCATCTCGATGTAGATCTGCTCCGAGCTCGCGAGCGGGGCCGCGACGACGTGATGGACGCCGAGCGTCTTCATCGGAAAACGGAGCTCGGTGTAGCCGACGCTGCCACCGCCCACGTCACCGACATTGCCGTAGTCCTCACAGTTCGTCATCCGGAGCTCGATCGAGAGCCCGATCGTCGTGCCCGCCGCGATCCGCAACGGGAAGTGGGCCGGGCGCCCGGTCTGCCACGTGCAGCAGCGCGCCGGGCTCGACGTACGAATCGCGACGAACTTCAGCACTCCCGCGTCGGGACCGTCGTCGTAGCCGGTGAGTGTCGCGTCGAAAGGCCCGGAGTTGCGGACGCTCATGCCCAGCACGATGCGCGCGTTGTCGCGGTACGACAAGACGGTGTCGTTCACCTCGGTCCGTTGCGGCACCGAACCCGTCGAGCTGAACATCACGTTCACGTTCACCGGTTGATAGTGCGCGACCCAGGGCGGGACGGTCACGGCCGCGACGAGGGCGACGACGGCCACGACGATCGCGATCCGGGCGACGATCGATGTCCGCCGCAACGCCCCGATCACACGTCGGGTGCGAAGATCGCGATGCGCGCGGTACTCGTGCGCGTAGACGTCGGGTGGTTCGAGCTGATCGAGCGCGCCGGGCGGAAGCTCTTCGAGGTGCCCACGGAGACCGACGACTTCGGCGCGCCGGACCCGGCGCGGCTGGTCTCAAAGCTCGGCGTCGAGGGCACGGACGTAGGTGTCGACGCTCCTCACGCTCGCCGTCCTTCTTCGAGCACGGCGTCGATCGCGGTCGCGAACTTTCGCCACGCGGTTCCCGCCTGGCGGAACCAAGTGCGGCCCTCGGCGGTGCGCGAGTAGTAGCGGCGCGCCGGGCCCTGCGGCGACGCCTCCAACCGCGACTCCAGATACCCCTGCGACTCGAGTCGTTTCAGCGACCCGTACACCGATGCATCCCCGACGCCCTCCAGGCCGGCGGCCGCGAGACGTTGCAAGACCTCGTAGCCGTACGACTCGCCCCGCCCGACCGACGCCAACACCGCGAGATCGAGCGCACCCTTGAGCAGCTCCGATTGCTGCATGACCACTACTCTATGTCACGGAGTAGTCCGTTATCAAGGAGTCCGCGCCGAAGTGTCGCCCAAAACCACGCGTGGAGGGGGAATTTCGGCGACACTTCGGCGCATGCGCTGTGTTCGCTACGGGGGATACACCCCGGTGAAGGCGTTGCGCGGAGCGATCGCGGTGACGGCACCGTAGGTCGGGCAGAACACCGAGTTGAGGTGCGCGGCGGCGGTCAGCGCGGTGTGGCTGCCGGGAACGAGAACGCCGACGCGCGCGATCGTGACGCAGCCCTTCGTGGAGCCGTTGTCGGCCTGGTTGGCGTCGGTCCATCCGAAGCCGAAGTACACCGTTCCGCCGGATTGCACGACCACGCGGCGCGAACCCGGATCGTTGATCTGGTACGCGCGGTCGTGGCGGATGTCGGCAGGGATCGAGCGCCCCGACGCATCGAAGAGTGTGAGCGTCGGATAGCCGTCGATCGTGCACGGCGTCACCGAAAGATTGGTCAGGCTGAAGAAGGCCGCGGGTTGCTGCATCACCGACTGCAGCTCACGCGTGAGCCTGAGGTGCAGCTGCGCCGACGTGCACGACCCGAGTGGTGGCGCGGTCGTCGTCGTCGTTGATGCGGCGGTGGTGGTGGTCGTGACGGGCAGGACGGAGTGGATCCGCTCCTTCCACGATCCGTCCCAGGTCCAGGTGTCGTCGAGCACGCCGTCGCTCGGGATGCGCGGGATGTACGCAACGACCTCGCGGTCGGCCACGTCGTAGACCGCGAAACCGGGAACGTCGTACGCCGACGAGCCTTGCATCGACGGTCCCGTGCCGTGACCCGCGGCCTGCTTCCAGTCCGACCCGGTCCACGTCCACGTCGCGGCTCTCGCCGAGAAGATGGTCGGCGCGGCGTCGGTGCCGGGCGTCGCGACCAGTTGCCCGTCGACGGGCGCTCGGCTCGGCTGTTGCTTCGTCCAGTGGGTTCCGTCCCACGTCCACGTCTGCGCGTCGAGCGTCCCGGTCGGATCCGGTGGACCACCGCACTGCTGTCCCCCGGCGGGGCAAGAACCCCGGTACACCGACCACGAATAGAGCAGCAGTCCGGCGCCGTGCGGCAGCGGTGTCAGACGCGGGTCGCCGTGGAACACCGCGCCCTTCGCGAACAGCGGCGCCGATGGGGTCGGCAGCTCACGCCAGTCGGAGCCGTTCCACTGCCACGTTCCGAATGGTGTGTCACCGCGGGAGCCGACGCTGTCGGGCGTGAGATCGAGGTTCGGGTGGTTCGACGGCAACGTGAGCAGCAGCACCGACTGCGAACGCGGGTCGTAGCTCATCGCGAGCCCGTTGCTCCACGGCGGCTCGTGGACGGGATGGCGCGCGGTCCACGTTGTGCCGTCCCACGTCCACATGTCGTCGAGTGCGAGCGTCGTCTGGTGATAGCGCTGCACGATGCCGCCGAACAGCACGACCTGCTTCGTCGTGGGGTCGTACGCCATCGCGGCGCGCTCACGCGCGGGCGGGACGACGGCCGGGTGGGCCTGGCGCCATCCGTGGCCGTCCCACAGCCACGTGTCGGAGTGGTCGTGCGAACCGTCGAAACCACCGAAGAGCACAACCTGCCCGCGCTCGTCGTCGTAGGCGATCGCGGCGCTGTCGCGCGATGGGAGGCTGCCGTAGACGACGTTCTTCGGCACGGTGCTGTCGGTCGACGCCGTGACGCTCGGCGCCGACGAGTCCGTTCCCTTCCCGGCGACCGCGAGCACAACGGCGATGACGACGATCGCACCAACCAGCACCGTGGCCGACGAGAACTGGCGCTGGCGCCGGGGCCGGCGCCCCGCCCGCGCGTCGATCTGATCGCGCGCGCGATCGACGTCGATGTCGAGCCGGCTCGCCGCCGACTCCAATGCGTCGCGGAGCGGATCACCGTCCATCGTTGACTCCTTCGAGTGCCGAGTCGCCGAGCTGGGTCCGGAGCCGATCGATCGCGGTGTGCAAGGTCGACTTCACCGTGCCCTCCGAGCAACGCATCGCGCGGCTCACTTCGGGCACCGTGAGATCGGCGTGGAACCGCAACACCACCGCGAGGCGCTGGCGGGGCGGCAGCGCGGCGAGCGCACGTTCGACATCGGCCTCTGCCGCGACGGCGCCCGCGTGGTCGGGCGACGAACCTTCGCTCGAAGCGAGCTCGGAACCGGCGGGTTCGTCACGCCGGGGCCGCCGGCGCCTTAGCTCGCGGATCGCCACCACGTACACCCACGTCGCCGGACGTTCCATCACCGACACCGACTTCCATCGCAGCATCGCCTTTGCGAACGCTTCCTGGGCGGCGTCTTCCGCCTCGCCGACGTCGCCGCCGGCAAGCCGCAGCGAGCCGACGACCCGCGCGTAGTGCTCACGGAAGAACTGATCGAAGCTGTTCACGGCCCCCTCACCGGATAGAGGGGTTGCGGGGCGCGAATCGTTCAGTCGATGGCCCGGAGCAGCGCGGCGAGCGCCTCGTTCTGCACCGCAGCGTCGTCGACGAATCCACGGACGAGCACCGCGAGCGGCGCCCGGAGCCGCACGGGAATCTCGATCGTGACCGGCCAGATTTCGAGCAGCCGGTCTCGGCAGAGCTCGGCGTCGGCGCCGGCAAGCAGATCGCACACCACGCGCGTGGTGTCTCCCGCCGACTCGTTGCGGACATCGCGCAGCGGAAGATCGAGCGCGTTCTCCAGGTCCGGATACGCCTCGCTCAGGCGCGCGCTCCGAACCGCGTCGACCCGACGGGCGATCGCCTCACCGACGTCGCCCGCGCCGACACCGTACGGAACGCGCGAGATCAACAGGCGGGTACCACGCGCGTCGGTCTCGATCTCGATGTCGGTGCTGACGCGCAGTTTCGTCAGCGAGCCCTCGGCCAGCGCGGCGAAGTCACCGGTGACCGCGCAGCCCGTCGGGAACGCGGGCATCCCAACCGCGGCGGCGAGCGCGTCATCCGTCGCGGTCCGGCCCGCCGCAGACCGCACCGCCTCAAACACGCGACCCGGATCGAACGGTGGCGCGCTGCCGCCGGTCGCGAGGTCGCCGTTGATCAACCCGATCGGCAGCCGCGGAAGCGCACCGCGTTCTGACGCGAGCGCCAACACACCGGAACGCGCCAGGCGGACTTCCGTGTAGCGGGCCGCCGCGGGCTCGTCCTGCGTGTCGGCAGAACCACCGTTTCCGTGGAGGTCGATCAGCCGCACGTGTGTCAGCCACGCCGCCGCGGTCACGCAGATCGCGTCATAGCCGAACTTCGGCGGTATCCCCCGGGTCGTATACAAGTGGTCGACGACACTCGCGGATTTCTTGTACATCGAGTCGGGCCAGACGCCGAGCTCGTCGAGGCTGTGAAGGGTCCCGAGCACAACCGCGTCGAGCCCGGTGCGTTCACTGAACATGGTCGATCCCTCCGAACTCTGCTCGCAATCGGAGCGCATCTGCGCCCGTCGCGACCGGAACCGGCACCGTCGCCACGCCGATCGGGTCCGAGCGCAGACGGAGCTCGCGGTACTCCCGCCGCGCCGTCGCGACCATGACGTCGATCCGTCCGTACGGCGACGTCACCGACGACACCGGACGCTCACCGACGGTCCGCGGTGTGAGACGCGACGCCCCCAGGTCAGCAAGCGCCGTGCACAGCCGGGAGAGATTGGCCTTGCTCGGCTCGGGAACGATGTCGAGATCGCCGCAGTGATCCGCGACCTCGCGCAACACCAGTGCACACCCGCCGATCACGACCAGCTCGACGTCGAAGGCGACCAGGAGCGCGGCCGCGAGCGGTGCCGCCGTGCCCAAGCCGGTCGCGTTCGGCAAGACCGCGCGCACGATCATCCGAACGTGTAGGTCACGATCGTGCTCGGCGAGATGATGGCGATCCACGTACCGTTCGCCGTGCGGCCGGGTGCCGCGGCCGGCGAGAGCGCGCGGTTCGCCGAGGTCGAGACGGCGGCTGTGGTCGTCGTCGGCGAACCGGGAATCGCGAGCCCCACCGCCTCGAGCGAGTCACCCTCGTTCCACGCGACCACTGTCCAGCGCTTGCCGTGTTGGAACGCCATGACGTGCACGCCGGGCGGCGCGCCAGTCACGTCGTGACGGACCGCGCCCGGCCGCACGTACCGGCTGAACTGTCCCAGCACATAGAACCGTTTCGTCGTGAAGATCTTGGTGACGCCATCGGTTGCGAACGCAGGGTCGTAGTAGAGCAAGCCGTCGTTGAAGCCCTTGGTGTTGAGGCGCGTCACGCACGCCGGGTCGGCTTTCGGGTCGCAGCCGATCACCGACGACAGCGCGGTCCACCAGTACCACGCACTGTCGCCCGCGACCGTGAAGTCGGAGTCGATCTGGTCGGCGAGCCACAGGCCCTGCGTCATCGTCGGGTCGTACTGCGCACCGAAGCTCGACGCGACCCCGCCCGATCCCTTGTAGCAGCAGATCTCGGTCATCCACGTCGGCTTCGCGTAGCGAGTGGCGAGCGGAGGCAGCAGCCGGCGCAACGGATCGGTGGGGAAGTCGTAGGTGTGGTGCGCGATGGCGGCGACGTACTGAGCCGTGCCGGGCGCGGCCAACCACACCGGCGCCTCGTTGGCCAAGAGCGTGTCGGCAGTCGTCTCGTCGGCGACGACCTTGGCGTACGGAGCCTGCTGCGCGAGCGCGGCGCCGAGGTCACGGATGACGAGCGCCCGCTGCGCGACCGGAACCTGCATGCCTTCTTGCCCGCAGTCGCCGAAGCTGTTGTCGGGCTCGTTCATCGGGCTCACGTACGACAGCGTGATGTGGTCGTCGGTGTGGAGTCGGGCGACGACTCCGGCGAGGTAGCCCGCGTAGGCAGCCTCGCTGCCGACCTTCAGGTTGCCGCCGCAGGCCTTGCCGTTCGTCGTGAACTGCGGAGGCGCACCGTTGACGAAGCCGGTGAGAAGGGGAACGTGCGCGGCACTCGCGGCGCGCACGAACGTGAGCCCCGCAGTGTCGTCGGCAACCTGCTTCGGCGCCCGGTCGGCGGTGTGCACACCGACCCCGCCGCCTCCGATGTTGTACCGGTAGCCCGAGAGCGCGATGCCCTGGGGCGAGAACAGCATCTGGGCGACGAGCTTCTGCGCACTCGCCGGAAACTTCGCGAGGTCGATCGGCCACCATGCCCCCGACGCGCCGAATCCCTCGATGGTCTGCGCCGGCGCGGCCGCGACGCGCGCAACCACGATGTTCGCGGGCGTCGCGATCGTCGTGGTCGTCGCGGGCGCGCGCGGTTTCGCCGCGTGCTTCGACGAAGAGCAGGCGGCCGCGAGCACCGCCACGGCCACCGCCACGATCAACCCGCCCCGGCGCATGATCTACCGCGACGCGATGCGGGAGCGGTGCCAGGCGAGTTGGAGGTTGATCCCGTCGGCCAGGGGCACCTGCGGTTCCCACCCGAGCCTCGCGTTCGCGCGATCGACCGCGCCACCGTTGCGGCGCGAGTCACCCGGCTCGAACGGTCGTGCTTCGACGCCGACCGGTGAGCCGGCGACGTCGCCCACCATCACGATGAGATCCGACAGCGTGATCTCTCCCCCGCCCGCCAGGTTGACGATCGTGCCCGGCGCCACGTCGGCCGCGGCCGCGGCAAGGTTTCCCGAGACGATGTCGGACACGTAGGTGAACTCGCGGATCTGGCTGCCGTCGCCGAAGCACGGGAAGACATCGCCGCCGAGCGCCGACTCGCACAACCGGTAGATCGACATGTCGGGCCGCTGCCGCGGACCGAACACGGTGAAGTACCGCAACGAAACCGTCGGGAGGCCCCAGTTCTCTGCGTAGACGCCGCAGAGATGCTCGGCGGCGAGCTTCGTCACCCCGTACGGGCTGAAGGGCGCCGGGAGATCGTCCTCGCGGACCGGGTAACGCGCCTGGTGGCCGTAGACCGACGAGCTCGATGCGTAGACCACACGTCGCGCGCCGGCGACGAGCACCGCGTCGAGCAGCCGTTGCGTGACGATCACGTTCTGCTCGACGTACTCGCGGAACCCGCTCGACCACGAGAGCCGCACTCCCGGCTGTGCGGCCTGATGGAACACGACGTCGATCCCGTCGAGCAACGGCTCGATCGCGGCGACGCGCAGATCGGCGTCGACCATCTCGACCGCAGGCCCGGCGAGCCCCGCCGCGTTCGCGCGCTTCTGCGCGACGTCGTAGTAGGTCGTGAAGCAGTCGACACCGAGCACGGTGTCGCCCTGGGCGACGAGCCCCTCGACGAGATGGCTCCCGACGAATCCGGCCGCACCGGTCACTAGCGCGCGCACGGGCGCTCCCCTGACGATGGCACGGTCGCTACGACGCGGCCTCGGCGAGCGATTCGGCGAGCGCCGGGTGCACGAGGAGCGAGTCGACGATGTCGGTGACGGTGAGTCGGTTGGTCACCGCGAGCGCGACCACGCTGATCAGCTCGGCGGCGTTGCGGCCGACGATCGAACCTCCGAGCACGACACCGGTGGCCGGATCGGAGAGGATCTTCACGAACCCGCGCGAGTCGCCCTTGATGAGCGCCTGCGCGTTCGACGAGAACGGCACCTTCGTGACCCGCAGCTTGCGGCCGGCGGCGAAGGCTTCGGCCTCGGCGAGACCGACATCGGCGATCTCGGGCTCGGTGAAGATGGCCGACGCGGCCTTGTCGTAATCGAGATGGCGGTGCGCGACCGCGGTGAGCCCCATCACGTGCTCCGCGATCTTGCGTCCCTGCATCGCCGCGACCGACGAGAGCGGCAACCGCCCCGAGACATCGCCCGCGGAGTAGATGTGCGCAACGTTGGTCTGGCAGTGCCGGTTGCCGGGCACGTAGCCGCGCTCGTCGACGTGGATGCCGGCGGCCTCGCAACCGATGTCGTTGCTGTTGGGGATCGAGCCGATGGCGAGCAGCGTGTGCGAGCCGTCGGCGCGGCGGCCGTCGTCGCACGAGACGAACGTCTTCGATCCGTCGCGGTCGATCGCGATCGCGCGGGCACCCTTGAGGAGCTTGACGCCGCGCGAGAGGAACTCCTCCTCGAGCACCGAGGCCACCTCGGGGTCCTTGGTGGGGAGCACCTGCTGGCGCGACACGATCAGCGTGACCTGCGAGCCGAGCGCGCTGAACATGTGCGTGAACTCCACGCCGGTGACACCGGATCCGACGACGACGAGATGATCGGGGATCTCGGGCGGCGGGTAGGCCTGCCGGGTCGTGAGGATGCGTTCGCCGTCGGCGGCGACCCAGTCGGGAATGCGCGGGCGCGAACCGGTCGCGAGCAGGATGGCGTCGCCGTCGATCTCTTCGGTGCCCGCCTCGGTCTCGACCGCGACGGTGTAGGGACCGACGAAACGCCCGGTACCGGAGATCATGCGCACACCCTGCGACTCGAGCAGGCTCCGGACCGACTCGTGCAGGCGGCCCTCGATCGAGGCCACCCGCTCGCGCAGCGCGTCGAAGTCGAGGTTGCCTTCGGCGCGCAAGCCCATCACGCGGGCCCGGGTGAGCTCCGAAAGCTGGCCGCCGGTCGCGATCATCGCCTTCGACGGGATGCAGTCCCAGAGGTGCGCCGCGCCGCCGACGACGTCGCGCTCGATCAGGGTGACCTCGGCGCCGAGGGTCGCGGCGACGGTCGCCGCGGTGTTTCCCGCCGGGCCACCACCGAGGATCACGAAGCGCACAGGCACAGCCCTAGGGTACTAATCCATGCCCGAGATCAGACATGATGCGCTGACCGACCGGCTCGTCATCGTCGCCGGCGACCGCGCCGCGCGGCCCGAGACGTTCCGCCGGCCGGTCGAGCCGCCGCCCGCGCATCCCGAGCACTGTCCGTTCTGTCCGGGTCACGAGCACGAGACACCACCGGAGGTCGCCCGTCTGGGCCTCGGCCCGGCCGACGAGCCGGGGTGGACGACCCGGGTCGTGCCCAACCTCTACCCCATCGTCGGCGGCGCCGTCGCCGGCGCGCACGAGGTCATCGTGCTGTCACCCGCGCACGACCGGTCGCTCGGCGCGCTGCCGACGGATGCCGCGATCGACGTCCTGCGCGTCCTACGTGACCGCGCCGCGCTGCACCTCGGCGCCGGGCTCGCGCACGTCGTGCCGTTCGTGAACCACGGCCGGGCCGCGGGCGCGTCGATCGAGCATCCGCACGCGCAACTCGTCGCGCTCGACTTCGTTCCTCCGGCCGTGAACGACGATCTCGCCCGCTTCGACCGGTCGGGCCGCGACCTCGTCGCCGACTCGTTGAGCACCGCGCGCGGGTCGGAGTTCGCGATCATCGACGGGCCGGCACCCGCGTGGTGCACGCCGGGCGCGAGCGAGCCGTTCGAGGTGCTCGTCGCGCACCGGTCGACGCGGGCGCGGTTCGACGAGGCAACCGACCCCGAGATCGACGTCGTCGGCCGCTCGGTTCACGACGTGTTGGGCCGGCTCGCCGGCCTGCTCGGAGACCCGCCCTACAACCTCGTGATCCACACGGCACCGCCGGCGGCACGCCCCGGATACCACTGGTACGTGCGCATCACGCCCCGGCTCAGTGTCACGGCCGGTTTCGAACGGGGCACCGGTCTGTTCGTCAACATCGTCCCGCCCGAGCACGCCGCCACGGCGTTGCGCGACGAACCCGCGCCCGAAGGCACGGCAGCATGACTGTCAAGATTCACGTGTGCACCACCATCGACGCGTCGCCCGCAGCCGTGTGGGACGTCGTCGAGTCGATCGAGCACCACACCGACTGGATGGCCGACGCGGAGCGCATCACGTTCGTGTCGTCACGCCGGCGCGGCATCGGAACCGAGTTCGACTGCCTCACGCGCGTCGGACCGTTCCGCACGACCGACCGCATGACCATCACCGACTGGGACCCGGGCCACACGATGGGGATCGAGCACCGTGGCGTCGTCACCGGGCGCGGGCAGTTCACGATCAAGCGGAAG
The DNA here is from genome assembly GCA_038240075.1 of Acidimicrobiia bacterium. GTDB lineage: Bacteria > Actinomycetota > Acidimicrobiia > IMCC26256 > PALSA-610 > DATBAK01. The sequence continues at coordinate 82,673 of JBBSEC010000001.1, read as the reverse complement.
CGTCGCGGTCAGACCCGGTTCTGCTGGAACGAACGGCTGCGGTTCCCGTGGTGGATGGGCGGGCCGGTCGGCGAGCAGGTCGCCAAGCCCGTGCTGAAACGGCTCTGGCGCGGCAACCTCGCCCGCCTGCAACGCATCATCGAAGCATCGTGACGGAAACATCGTGAGGAACACCGCGAGAAGAGGAGCATGACCATGGGACCCGCGACGGTCTACGGCGCCACGACCGCGTCACTGCAGGCGCTCGGCGCGCCGACGACGATCACGACCGCGCGCCTCGCGGAACGCCTCGGATACGACTCGCTGTGGGTCGCCGAGGCCAACGGGAGCGAGGCGTTCTCACTGCTCGGTGCGGTGTCGGTGGCGGCACCCACCCTGGGCCTCGGCACCGGCGTGCTCGCGCTGCAGCTTCGCACCCCGCCGCTCGCGGCGATGGCCGCGGCGACACTGCAGCAGCTCGCGCCCGACCGCGACATCTTCCTCGGCATCGGCATCTCGTCGCCCGCGGTCGCGGGTCGTTGGCACGGCGCGACCTACGGCGACCGGCCACTCGCGCAGGTGCGCGAGTACGTCGCGCTCGTGCGCGAATGCCTCTCGGGCGAGACGGTGTCGTTCGACGGCGACTTCTACCGCGTGTCCCGGTTCCGGCTCGGACTCCGGCCAACCGAGCGCAAACCCAAGATCATTATCGGCGCACTGAACGCCGGGATGCTGAAGCTTGCGGGAGAGGTCGCCGACGGCGTGCTGCTCAACTACCTGCCGGCATCGCTCGTTCCGTGGTCGGTCGAGCAGGTTCGTGCCGGTGGGCCGGCCCGCATCTACGCGTACGTGCACGTCGGCGTCACCGACCGCGACCGCTACGCCGAATCCGCGCGCCGCGACCTCTTCTCCTACGCCGTCGTCGACGCGTACGCGGTGAACTTCGCACGTGCCGGGTACGCCGACGCGGTTGCCGAGGTGCGCGCCCACCACGAAGCTCGCGAACGCGACGCGGCCATCGCTGCGGTCTCCGACGCGTGGGTCGACGGCGTGCAGATCATGGGGGACGCGAAGCACGTCGCCGACTCGGTGCAGGCGTACGTCGACGCCGGTGTCGACACCCCGATCGTCTTCCCACTGCCGTGGGGAGAGGATCGGAGCAAGGTCGTGGAGGAGACCCTGATCGCGGCCCGGCCGTGAGGTTCGTCGTCCACGGCGCCGGTGCCGTCGGCGGGGTGATCGGCGGCCGGCTGGCCGAGCACGGCCACGACGTCGTGCTGATCGCGCGCGGTGAGCACTTCGAGGCCATCCGTTCGCAGGGTCTCACGGTCGAATCCGCCGATGGCCCGGTGACGACCGCGGTTGAGGCCGTCGAACATCCGTCGCGGTTGCACATCGGCGCCGGCGACGTCGTGATCCTCGCAATGAAGTCGCAGGACACGGCCGACGCCTTGGCCGCGTTGACGGCCGTCGCCGCACCCACCACGCCGATCGTGTGTGCACAGAACGGAGTCGAGAACGAACGGGCCGCGCTGCGCCTGTTCGCGAACGTCTACGGGATGTGCGTCATGTTGCCCACGACCCATCTCGTGCCCGGCGTGGTGCAGGCCTACTCATCGCCGACACCCGGCATCCTGCATCTCGGCCGATTCCCCACCGGGGTCGACACGGCCGCAGAGGCAATAGCGGCCGCGTTGCGCGACGCGACCTTCGCGTCCGAGGCGCGGCCCGACATCATGCGTTGGAAGCACACGAAGCTGCTGATGAACCTGGCCAACGCGGCCGAGGCCTCATTCGCGCCATCGGACGCGCGCAACGCGGTCGCGCAGCAGGTGCGCCGGGAAGGTGCGGCCGTGCTGCGCGCCGCCGGCATCGACTTCGCGTCGAACGAGGAAGACGCGGCCCTCCGCGGCGACACCCTGCGCATGCGCCCGATCGGTTCCGCGCGGCGCGGCGGCGGTTCGTCGTGGCAGAGCCTCGAACGGCGGACGGGCCGTGTCGAGTCCGACTACCTCAACGGTGAGATCGTGTTGCTCGCGCGCCTCCACGGAGTTCCCGCCCCCGTCAACGAAGCGCTCGCCCGGGTCTGCACCGACATGGCACGCGCCGGCGCGGCTCCGCAATCGCGCTCCGCGGACGAGTTCCTCGCGGCTACGACCCCGTGAAGTGGGCCTTGCCCGGCCCGTGATCCAGGTAGCTCGCAATCCCCACGGCGGCGTCGTGGGTCTCGAACGCGTCGGCGAAGCGGTCGGCCTCGAGATCGAGGCCTTCGACGAGTGAGCGCTCGAGGCCGTCGTCGATCGCACGCTTCGCGAGGCTCATCGCCGCCACCGCGCCCGACGCGAACGACCGTGCCCACGCCAACGCGTTGTCGAGCACGTCGTCGGCGGGGACGACCCGGTCGACGAGGCCCATCGCGAGCGCTTCGTCGGCGCGCACCTGGCGCCCGCTCCAGATCATCTCCTTCGCCCGCGACGCGCCGACGAGCCTCGCCAGCCGCTGCGTCGCGCCGCCGCCGGGAATGATGCCGAGGAGGATCTCGGGCTGCCCGACCCGCGTGGTGTCGGCCGCAACCCGCAGGTCGCATGCGAGCGCGACCTCGAGACCACCACCGAGCGCGTAGCCGCGGATCGCGGCGATCACCGGGCACCCGATGCCGGCAATCGCGTCGCACGCGGTGCGGAACGACGCCGCAACGAGCCGGGCCGACTCGCGATTCGGTTCGAACTCGGTCACATCGGCGCCGGCCGCGAACGCGCGGTCGTTGCCCGTGATCACGACCACCTTGACCGCGTCATCGGTGCTGAGCGTGCGCGCCTGCTTCGCGAGCGCGGCGAGCAGGCCGGCCGAGAGCGCGTTGAGCGGCGGACGATCGAGCGTGATCAGCGCGACACCGCCTTCGATCGTGACGGTCACCGCACCGCTGAAGTCGACGCTCTCGTCTGCCAAGAGTTTGGAGGCTACCTGGGCTCGCGCATGAACAGGATCTCGGCACCCGCCGGCGTGAACCCCGCGCCGATGATGGCGCGCACCGAGGCCGTGTTTCCCGGCGCGACCTGCGCCCACACCGGCGTGCCCTGCGGGAGCAGACGCACCGCGGCCGCGGCGAGCGCGCGTCCGAGGCGGGCGTTGCGGGCGTCGGGGTCCACCTCGAACGCGAGCTCCCAACGCCGGGTGATGCCGCGGCCGAGCACCACGACACCGCCGCCATCCGCAGTCTCGTACACGCGCACGTCGCTCCGGTAGCGCGCGGCGAGCGCGACTCGTGGATGACTCGACTCTGCGACCTCCATCAACGCGGTCGGCTCGGCGTCGCTCACCGCTTCGTCGGCACCGGGCGACACCGCGACGAACACGATGTCCTGCGTCTCGGCCGCGGGCGCTCCCAGCCGCTCGCCCAGCCACTGCACGAATCCGCCCGACATCGGGATGCTGAACTCGCCGCGCGGCACCCGCTCGTCGACCTCGGCCTGGCTCACGGCTCCGGTGAGGAAGAAGGTGCCCGTGAACGCGACCAGCGCTTCGAGCTGGCCCGGAAGCGGCGGCAGCACGTGCACCGCGCCGTCGGGCTCCGGGAACCGGCCGTGCGCGGCCCCGTTGAGCAGCACCGAGAGCGGGTGGACCATCGCGACGCCGCCGCCCTCAGCGAAGCAACTCGGCGGCGGCCGCGAACGGATCGAGCTCGCGCGCCGCGACCTGTTCGACCAGTGCCTCGAAGCGCGCTCCCGAACCGATCACCGCCGCCTGCTCGCGCAGCTCCTCCGCGACGATCGCGCGCAGCTCGTCGCGCACCCGTTCCTTCCGTCGCCCGGCGACCAGACCGTTCGCCTCGAGGAACTCGCGGTGAGCCTGTAACGCGTCGCGCACCTCGCCGACGCCGGTGCCGTCGGTCGCGACGGTGAGCAGGACGGGAGGACGCCACGCGAGATCGCCCGAGAGCTCGAGCATGCCTTCGAGATCGCGCACGGTCTCCTCCGCGCCGGGTCGATCGGCCTTGTTCACGACGAACAGATCCGCGATCTCCAACAGCCCGGCCTTGGCCGCCTGCACCGCGTCACCCCACCGCGGGTTGACGACGACGACCGTCGAGTCGGCGTGACCGGCGATCTCCACCTCGACCTGGCCCACACCGACCGTCTCGATGACGATCCACTGCTTCCCCGCCGCGTCGAGCACACGGACCGCCTGCGGGGTCGCGAGCGCGAGACCGCCGAGGTGACCGCGTGTCGCCATCGACCGGATGAACACGCCGGGATCGATCGCGTGGTCCTGCATGCGCACGCGATCACCCAGGATCGCGCCGCCGCTGAACGGGCTGGTCGGGTCGACCGCAAGGACACCGACCTCGAGATCGCGGGCGCGCAGCTCGCGCACGAGCCCGTCGGTGAGCGTCGACTTGCCGGCACCGGGCGCGCCGGTGATCCCGACAGTCCACGCGCGCCCTGCGTGCGGAGCGGTGGCCGCGGCCACCGCCTTGGCCGGCGCGCCTCCGGCCTCGACGAGCGAGATCAGGCGGGCGATCGCGACCCGGTCACCGCCGCGGGCGCGGTCGACGAGCGCGGCCGTGTCGCCGGAGCCGGGATCGACCTTCTCGGAAGGCGGGGTCACGCCCGCAACCTACGCGAGCGGTTACTCGTCCGCGACGACCTCGGTGATGCCGGGAACGCGGTCCATGATGATCCGCTCGACACCGGCCTTGAGGGTCATGGTCGAGACCGGGCAGGTCCCGCACGCGCCGACCAGCTGGACGTGCACGACGCCGTCGGCGTCGATCTGACGGAAGACGATGTCGCCCCCGTCGGACTGGAGGGCGGGCCGGATGGCGTCGATCGCCTCGAGCACCGCGGGTTCCATGCTGGCGAGATCGAGGGCCATGGTGCTCACATTCGTCCTGGTGGCGGGCTATTCGTCAGTGTAACGGTTCGACCGTCTCACCAATTCCAGCGAACGAACAAGCCGCCCACCGTGAAGCCTCAGTAGGCGAGGTGAAGCCGTGCGGCGCAGGAGTGAGCTCATGGGAGTCGCGTGACGTCGGCACCGAGCGCCCGGAGCTGGCCGGGGAGGTCGGGATAGCCCCGGTCGACATGCTCGCAGTCGTGGACGGTCGTCTCGCCGTCGGCGGCCAGCCCGGCGATCGTGAGCGCGGCGCCGGCGCGGACGTCGGAGGCCTTCACCGGTGCACCCGAGAGCCGGTCGACGCCGCGGACGACCGCGTGCCGGCCCTCGTTCCTCACGTCGGCGCCCATGCGCGCGAGCTCGTCGATGAACTGGAAGCGGCCGTCGTAGACGTTCTCGGTGACGATCGCCGTGCCGTCTCCCACCGCGAGGAGCGCGACCACCATCGGCATGAAGTCGGTGGCGAAACCGGGGAAGGGCAGGGTCGCGACGTCGACCGCGCGCAGCCGCGAGCTCGACTGGGCCCAGAGGCCGTCGGGCGTCGGCGACACGCGCATGCCCATCTCTCCGAGCTTCATCGTGACGAGCTCGAGGTGCTCCGGGCGCACGCCGGTGAGCTCGATCTCGCCGCCCGCGACACCGCACGCCATGATCAGCGTGCCCGCCTCGATGCGGTCGCCCATGAGCTCGCTGTCGACCGCGATCAGGTCCTCGACGCCCTCGATCTCGAGCGTCGACGAGCCCGCGCCCACAATGTGCGCGCCCATGCGGTTGAGGAACGCGCAGAGGTCGGTGATCTCGGGTTCGCGCGCCGCGTTCTCGATGACGCTCGTGCCCTTCGCGCGCACCGCCGCGGTGATGAGGTTCTCGGTCGCGCCGACGCTCGGGAACTCGAGCACCATGCGGTTGCCCGAGAGCCCCGCGGGCGCGCGCGCCTCGATGTAGCCGTGGACGACGTCGATCTCGGCGCCCATCGCCTCGAAGCCGCCGAGGTGCATGTTGATCTTGCGGCTCCCGATGTTGTCGCCACCGGGCATCGCGACGCGCGCCTCGCCACAACGCGCGAGCAAGGGACCGAGCACGTTGATCGACGCGCGCATACGGGAGACGATCTCGTACGGCGCCTCCGGTTCGAGGTCACCGCTCGCGTCGATCGAGAGCGAATCCGCGCCCGTCCACCTGACGCTCGCGCCGAGGACTCCGAGCAGCTCGATCATCACGTCGAGATCGGCGACCGGGGGGATGTTGGCGATCGTGGTGACGCCCGGCGCGAGCAGCGCGGCCGCCATCTGCTTGGTACCCGAGTTCTTGGTCGCGCCCGGGATGCGAACTGCGCCCTCGATCCGGTGACCGGGGCGCACGAGGAAGCGCGTCATGGGGAACGAGCGTATCGGCGCCGATCCGCCGCGCCGGGTTCGCCCGCCGCGGCTCAGGCGTTCAGGCGCCCATCCCGACCATGGGCCGGGCGAGCGTCATTCCCGCCACGGAGCCGTCGAACGGCGCGTCACCGAACGCGAACACGCCACCGTCGGCACCGACCAGCCAGTAGCCCTTCCCGTTGGCCGTTGCCGCAATGCCGACGATCGAGGCCCGCAGGGGCATGGCGCCGGTCGAGCCGGAGAACGCGGCGTCGCCGAACGAGAAGACGCCACCGTCGGCACCGACCAACGAGTAGCCCTTGCCGTCGGGAGTCGCCGCCATCGCCACGATCGGTGCGCGGAGGTTGATCGCGCTGGTCGAGCCGTAGAACGCGGCATCGCCGTAGGAGAACACGCCCCCATCGGAAGCGACGAGCCAGTAGCCCTTACCGCCGGGTGTCGCCGCGATGCCGACGATCGACCGGTTGAGCGGTATCGAGCTCGCCGAGCCGCGGAACGTCGCGTCACCGAAGTTGAGAACGCCACCCTGCGACGTCGCCATCCAGTAGCCGCCGTCGTCGGCGGTCGGCGCAATGCCGACGACCAGATCGGAAGGGTTGTTGCCGGGCGCGTAGCCGTGGTACTCGGCGTCGCCGAACGCGAAGACATGGCCGTCGGCTTCCGCCAGCCAGTAGCCGTCGTGGCTCGCGGTCGTCGCGATGCCTGCGATCCCATCACCGAGGTTCAACGCCGCCGTGGAGCCGTGGAACCCGTCGCTGCCGAAGGAGAACACACCGCCGTCGCGCGCCACCAACCGATAGCTGCTCGGTGTCGTGGCGGCCTCGGTCGTCGTCGTCCACGCGAACGCGGTCGATCCGGTTCCGCCGGCGCCGTCGCTCACGGTCACCGTCACCGTGCAGGCGCACGCGGTCGTCGGGGTCCCGGCGATCACACCCGTTGTCGCATCGATCGACACGCCCGCGGGCAGACCCGTTGCCGCGTACGAGAGCGTCGCCGTCCCGTCGGAGTCGCCGGCGCTGATCGCGAGCGGCGAGATCGCGCTTCCTGTCGACCCCGCCTGGTCACCGGGGTTGGTCACGCTGACCGTGTTGGCGATGCCGAACTCGACCGCGGCCGCGCTGCTCGTATCGCTTTCCCCGACCGCCACGCACACCGAGGGCGCGGCGCACGAGACGCCCCACAGCACGCTGATGTGGGACGGGACCGCGGGAGTCGACCACGTCGCTCCGCCGTCGACGGTCGTGGCGAGGTACCCGCCGGAGAAGAAGCCGGACGCGACACACACCGACGTCGTCGGGCACGACACGCCACGGAAGCTGCCGCCGGCACCGGGCGAGATCGTGTGGTTCGTGAACGTCGATCCCCCGTTGCTCGTGTCCATGACCGAGGCGAAACCGTTGGACAACTGGTAACCGCCGACCAGGCAGCCCTGCGCGGATGCACACGAGGCGCCGTAGAGGTTGTCGGACCCCTGCGTCGTCCAGGTCGCACCGCCGTCGTTCGTGAACGAAGAGTTGCCGTTGCCGACCGCGACGCAGTGCGTGATCGAACCACACGACACCGACTCGAGGTCATGCGAGGTGGTCGCCGACGAGTGGTCGTTCCAGGTCGCGCCACCGTCGGCGCTCGTCCAGACGATGGAACCGAAGCCGAGAAGGCCGACGGCAACGCACTTGGTCACGGATGCACACGAGACCCCACGGAGCGCGTCGCCGCTGCTTGCGCCGCCCGGCGCGATGGTCGCGGTCCAGTTGATGCCGCCGTCGTTGGTGACGTACGCGGCCGGCTCGTGCGAGCTGTCCTGGCCGACGGAGACGCAGTGCGAAGCCGACGGGCACGACACGCCGTACTGCTGAGCCATCGTGGCGCCGGTGCTCGCGGCGGCGGTCCAGTTGAGGCCGCCGTTCGCGCTCGTGATGATCGCGCCACTCGCGTCCATGTTGATCCCGACGGCAACGCACGCGCTCGTCGTCGGACACGAAGCACCAAAGAGGGTATAGATGCCACTCGGAAGCGTCACCGCGTTGACCGTGGTGTCCACGGCGCCCGCCGGCGCCACCGCGACCAATCCGACGCACGCGACGATGGCCAGAACCGCCGCGCCCAGGCGCGACCTTTGTGTACCGACCACGATCGAGGTCCCTTCGTACGCGTACGACTCGACTACGCAATCGGCTGAAACGGCCGCCTTATGAGCGGCGGTCCGCCATTACCGGAGCCCGGTCACCCAGGTGGTCGCGGCACTCGCGGCCGCCGCGAGCGCGGCGGGGACCGTGAGGCCGCTCGACTTCAGGGGCTTGAAGCCATGGTCGGCGCTCTCGATCCAGTGGAACGCGACCGGTCCTGCGATCTCGGTTGCATGGGCGCGCAGCGCGTCGGCGCCCGCGAGCGAGTCGCGCGTGCCGCTGACGAACAGCACGGGAACGTTGATGCGCGAGAAGTGCTCGACGCGCAGCTTCTCGGGCTTTCCGGCTGGGTGCAGCGGATAGCCGAGGAGCAAGAGACCCAGCGCGGGGAGCGGATCTTCCGCGTCGCCGACCGCGAGCGACGTGTACCGGCCGCCCATCGAGCGACCACCGATCACGAGCCGTTCCGGCGGGAGCTGCGTGCGCGACGCGAGCTCCGCCGCGGCTTCGCGCGTCGCGGCCGAGAGCACCACGGGACGGTCAGGAGCGCGCTTGCCGGCCGTGCGGTACGGGAAGTTGAAGCGCATCACCGGCACACCCGCCTCCGCGAGCGCGTCGGCGAACGTCGTGAGCGTGGCCGCATGCATGTCGGCCCCGGCACCGTGCGCCAGAAGCACCGCGCGATCCGCGCCACTCGACGGTCCCTCCATCTCGATCTCGCTGAGGAGCTTCTCGCTCACCGCCGCAGGACCCACTTCGTGAGGAACGCCTCGGTGCGCTCGAACTCGTCGCTCACGTTCTCGAGCTTGCGGAAGCCGTGCCCCTCCCCCGCGTACACGTGGTACTCCACGGGCGCACCGGCCGTACGCATCGCGTCGACCATGGCATCGGCCTGCGGCTTCGGAACGGCGGGGTCTTCATCGCCCTGGAGCACGAGGACGGGCACCTTGATGGCGTGCGCATGCGTGATCGGCGAGCGCTCGCGGTAGCGGTCGGCGTCGGCCGGGAGCCGCCCGATCAGCGCGTCGAGGTACTTCGATTCGAAGCGGTGCGTCGTGCGGGCCAGCTCGAACAGGTCGGTGACGCCGAACAGGCTCACACCCGCGCGCACGACGTCGCCATGGAGCGCGCAGAGCAGGAAGACGGTCATACCACCCGCGCTGCCGCCGGCGACGACGACGCGTGTCGGGTCGCACCACTCGAGCCGGATCGCGTTGCGGATGCCCGCGGCGGTGTCGGCCACGTCGACCACACCCCACTGCTCACGCAGACCCTGCGCGTACTCGCGGCCGTAACCCGACGAGCCCCGGTAGTTCGGCGCGAGCACGGCCCACCCGCGCGACACCCAGTAGGCGATGCGCGAGTTCCATTCCGCCATCACCTGACTCGTCGGACCACCGTGGATGTAGACGTAGAGCGGCGGCCTCGTGCCCACACCGAGCGCGCTCGTCGCCGGGCGGTAGAGCAAACCGTGAACGGTCGCCCCGTCGGACTCCCACGTGACCGGCTCGGGCTCGACCAGCCCGGCCGCTTCGAAGCCGGCGACTGGGCCGCGCGCGATCTCTCGGCGCGCTCCCGTCGTCGCGTCGGTGACGACCACCGTCGACGGCGTCCGCGCGCCGGCGCGCACGGCGACGATTCCGGCGTCGGACCATGCGAGGCCCGAATGCCACGCCTTGGCGATCTCGACCGAGTCGCCTTGCGCGTCGAGTGCGCGCGTCGCGAGGCGACCGAAACCGTCCTCGTTGCGGCAGTACGCGAGCGCGCGGCCGTCGGGCGACCACGCGTAGGTGCGCTGGCCCGGCCCCCACGCGGGAGACGCGTGCTCCTGCGCCTCGTCGACGAGCCGGTGGGCGTCGGTACCGTCGGCGTGCGCGACCCAGAGGTTGGTCACGCCGCTGCGGTCGCTCGTCCACGCGAGGTGCGCGCCGTCGGGCGAGAAGCGGGGTTGGCCGACGGCTTCGGTCGCGCCACCCGCGACGATCTTCGGTTGCGCATCGTCGAGCGCGCGGATCGCGACGCGCGACGCGTCCCACGACATCTCGTCGAGATCCCATTCGTGCCACACGAGCGTCCGGCTGTCGGGGCTCCACGCGGCGTCCCACGCGTAGTCGGCCGCGCCCGAGATCCGGCGGGGCCACTCCGATCCGTCGACGGGCACGACCGCGATCGCGCACGCGTCGGGCCGGTCGAGGGTGAACGCGATCATCTTGCCGTCCGGGCTCGCGGCGGGAGCGAGCGCGACGCCATCGCGGCTGACGATTCTCGGCGGCCCGCCCGCGACCGGAACGACAGCGAGCCGGCCGTCGGCGCCGGCCACGGCGAGCTCGTCGTCGGAGATCCAGCAGAACCCGCCGCCGCCGTACGCACCCGCCGGCGTCACCGCGAAGTCGGCGGTCACCACCCGCGGCGGCCGATCCCCGGCCGTCGGGGCGATCACGACGTCGGTGCGCCCGTTCCACGAGTCGAGCCACGCAAGCGCGCGCCCGCTCGGCGACCACCGCGGCTCACCCACCCCGTGCGACCGGGCGATCATCTGTGCGCTGATCGGGTGCTCACCTGCCATGACCAGCGACCCTAGATCGCGTTCCCGCGGAACCCCGACGGGCATTTCATCCCGAATCGACCGGTTTCGTCGCTCTACTTGCCCGGGAACCCCAAAGACCGGCAGGCTTGCGTCACCATGGCGACTTCCCCGCTTCCCCTCCCGCGCCCCGGTGACCCCTTGCGGATCGCCTATCTGGTCTACCGGGGCAACCCGCACTGCGGTGGTCAGGGGGTCTACAGCCGGCATCTGACCCTCGAGCTGGCCAACCTCGGCCACACCGTGGAGGTGTTCGCGGGCCAGCCCTGGCCGGTCCTCGAAGACCCGGTGACGCTCACCGAGGTCGCGAGCCTCGACCTCTACCGCCGCGAGAACCCGTTCCGGACCCCGTGGCCGCACGAGATCCGGACCAAGGTCGACCTGCAGGAGTACCTGCTCATGTGCAGCGCCGGGTTCCCGGAGCCGTACACGTTCAGCGTGCGGGCCCGGCAGCTCCTCGCCCGCCGCCGCAACGACTTCGACCTCGTCCACGACAACCAGTGCCTCGGCAGCGGCCTCCTCGGGATGCTCGACGACGGCTGGCCGCTCGTGCACACGCTCCACCACCCGATCACGGTCGACCGCGACCTCGAGCTCGCGGCGACGACCAGCTTCACGCGCAAGCTCCCGCTGCGGCGCTGGTACGGCTTCCTCAACATGCAGATGCGCGTCGCGCGCTGCCTCCCCCGCCACCTCACCGTGTCGGAGAACTCGAAGATCGACATCGTCGCCCAGATGGGTGTCGACGCCGAGCGGCTGCACATCGTTCCGGTCGGTGTCGACCAGGCGCGGTTCCGGCCGCTCCCGCACGTCGCGCGCATCCCCGGTCGGTTGATGACGACCGCGAGCGCCGACGTTCCGCTCAAGGGCCTCACCTACCTGATCGACGCGCTCGCCAAGGTGCGCGTCGAACGGCCCGACGCTCACCTCGTCGTCATCGGCCAGCCGCGTCACAAGAGCCGCATCCCCGCGCAGATCGAGCAGCTCGGTCTCGGCGACGCGGTCCAGTTCGTGAGCGGTGTGACCGACGAGCGCATCGTCGAGCTCTACGCCGAAGCCGAGATCGCCGTGATCCCTTCGCTCTACGAGGGTTTCTCGCTCCCGGCCATCGAAGCCATGGCGTCGGGGACACCGGTGGTCGCGACGACCGGTGGCGCGCTGCCCGAGGTCGTCGGTCGCCACGGCGAGAGCGGCATGCTCGTGCCGGTCGCCGATCCCTCCGCGCTCGCGGCACAGATCGTCGAAGTGCTCGGGAACCCGGAGCTGCGGGCCCGCCTGGGCGAGGCCGGCCGCCGTCGGGTGCTCGACCGCTTCACGTGGCGCAAGACCGCCGAAGGCACGCAGGAGCACTATTACCTCGAGCTCGAGGCCCACGCGCGTCGTCGCCACGACGCGCGCGCCGCGAGCTCCCGAGCAACGACGATCGCGGCGCCTTGCTGACCGTCGACTTCGACCGGCTCGGCCTGCAACGCGGCGAGCGCCTGCTCGACCTCGGTTGCGGCGGCGGTCGGCATGCGTTCGAGGCCATGCGCCGTGGTGCGCGCGTCGTTGCGCTCGACGCCGCGGCCGCGGAGCTCAAGGATGTCGCCGCGGTTGCGGGCGCGATGCTCGAGGCCGGAGAGATCGGGCCCGAAGCCTGGTCGGGCGTCGTCAACGGCGACGCCCTCAACGTGCCGTTCCCCGACGCGTGCTTCGAGCGCGTGATCGTGTCGGAGGTGCTCGAGCACATCTGGGACGACGAGCGCGTGATCAGCGAGCTGGTGCGCGTGCTCAAGCCGGGCGGCCGGCTCGCCGTCACCGTGCCGACACGCTGGCCCGAGCGGGTGAGCTGGGCGCTCAACCACCACTACCACGACACGCCCGGCGGGCACGTGCGCATCTTCCGGCAGCACGAGCTCGAAGGAAAGCTCGAGCGCGCCGGCCTCTACCTGCGCGGCTCGCACCACGCGCACGCGCTGCACTCGCCCTACTGGTGGCTGAAGTGCATCTACGGGCTCGAGAACACCGACGCCGCGCCCGTCCGCCGCTACCACGAGTTCCTGTGCCGCATCATCGAGCACAACCCGCGCGGTGCCGTGCGGCTCGAACGCGCGCTCAACCCGGTCCTCGGCAAGAGCGTCGTCATCTACACCGAGAAGGTGTCGCCCTCGATGGCGAAATGGGGAAAGCGCAGCCTTGCCTAGGAACGCGCTCCCCGAAGTTCCCGGAGTCATGTCGGCGGCGCAGGTCGCGCAGACGGTCGACGCGATCGCGTCGAATCAGCTGCCCGACGGCAACATCCCGTGGACGCCCGGTGGTCACACCGATCCGTGGAACCTGGTCGAAGCGGCCATGGCCCTCGACGTCGGCGGTCGTCACGACGACGCGCGCCGCGCGTTCGACTGGCTCCGCCGCCGCCAGCGTCCCGACGGCGCGTGGCACGCGTATTACATGGGCGACGAGATCGAAGAGTTCACGCTCGACACGAACGTCACCTGCTACATCGCGAACGGCGTCTGGCATCACTACCTCGCGACCGGCGACACCGCGTTCCTCGAAGCGCTGTTCCCGGCTGTGGAGCGGGCCATCGACTTCGCGCTCGACCGTCAGTACCCGACCGGCGAGATCGAATGGGACGCCGACCCCGAGCGCGTCGAAGGCAAAGGCGCGCTGCTCACGGGTTCGTCGAGCATCTGGTCGAGCCTGCGCTGCGCGATCGCGAGCGCAGGACGGCTCGGTCGTGAACGGCCCGACTGGGAGCTCTCGCTCGGTTCGCTCGCCATCGCGATCGTGCACCGGCCCGAACGGTTCCTCGACAAGAACCGCTGGGCCATGGACTGGTACTACCCGCTGCTCGGTGGCGCGCTCCGCGGCCATGCCGCGCACGCGCGCATCGCGAGCGGTTGGGACACGTTCGTCGCCAAGGGCCGAGGCGTGCGCTGCGTGTCCGACCAACCGTGGATCACCGCGGCCGAGACGTGTGAAGCGGCGATCGCGCTCGACGCGATCGGACTGCACGAGACCGCGCTCGAGCTCTTCACCTGGATCCAGTTCCTGCGCCACGAGAGCGGTGCCTACTGGACGGGCGCCAACTTCGAGCACGGCTTCGACGGCGACTGGGAGCTCTTCCCCGTCGAGCAGCCGACATGGAACTCGGCGGCGGTCGTGCTCGCCGCGAACGCACTGGGCGGCCACGGCGCGACCGCCGGCCTGTTGCGCGGCGAAGGCCTCCCGGGTGGTCTCACCGCCGACGAGCTGATCGAAGCCGGCGCCGCCATCGAGCTCGAACGCAGCTCGTCGCGCCGGCAAGACGAAAGCTAGAGGCCGTGCGCTCACGCGAGCGCCGGCACCGTTGGGCGCTGCCGGTCGTGGTGGCGGTGGTGGTCGTCGCGGCCGCCGCGGTGGGTACGGTCGCGTACCGGTCCCGCACCGGCCCGGCGCTCAACGTCGGTGCCTTCAAGGCCGGCACCGCGACGCAACCGGGTGAATGGGCGCACGTGTTCGTGCCGCTCTGGACCCACAGCGGCACGGTCAGCCTCACCTCCGCGCGCGCGATCGACGTCAGCGGCCACCCCGAGATCCAGTTCTCCGTGGTGCGGCCCAAGCCGAGCGCGGTGGGCACGCTCAGCACGTTGACCGGCGGCACGCTCGTCGCGCTCGGCTTCCATCCGGAGAAGGTCGACGGCGCCGACGTGCATGCGCGCATCACCAATGGCCCGGTGATCTACATCGTGTTGTCGATGCGGGCGAGCACATCGGGCATCGTCGGCGTCCAGGCCATCGACATCACCTACCGGTCGCTGCGCCACACGCGTCGCGTGCACTCCTCGGTCGTCGTGTGCGACAGCGTCGCGGCCGGTCCTCTCACCGACGACAGCGGCTGCAGCTGAGCTGGCGACTTAGGGGCGCTTGAGGACGCGCAGGCTCCCGGTCACCGAATCGGGCACGAACCCGTCGGCGACCGCGCGCTGCCATACGTGGAAGGGACCTTGGCCGCCGTCCTCCGGTCGCTCGAACACGTCGTGGATCGCGAGCAGCCCACCCGGAAGCAGATGGCGCGCCCATCCCGCGTAGTCGGCCATCGCGATCTCTTCGGAGTGGCCGCCGTCGATGAACAGGAACGCGAGCGGGGTCGCCCATGCGCTCGCCACCATCGTCGAGAGCCCGACGACGCCGATGACACAGTCTTCCAAGCCCGCGGCTTCGATCGTGTCGCGGAAGAACGGCAACGTGTCCATGCGCGCGGTGCGAGGGTCGACGACCTCGAGGTCGTGGGAGTCCCAGCCGACCTGGTTCTCCTCCGAACCCCGGTGATGATCGACGGTGAACAGCACCGTGCCGGCTTCGCGCGCGGCGGCGCCGATGTAGACCGCCGACTTCCCGCAGTAGGTGCCGACTTCGAGCAGCGGTCCGGCGGCTCGCCGCGCGGCATCGACGCCGGCCGCGTGCAAAGCCAGGCCTTCGTCGTCGGGCATGAAGCCCTTTGCCGCGCGGGCAACCGAGAGCAGATCGCGGTCGAGCACCGCGTTCAGATCCGCGCGACTTCGACGTGCCGCCCGAACACCGACGCGAGGGTCTCGCAGATCTCACCGATCGTTGCGTAGGCATCGGAAGCTTCGAGCAACGCGGGCATGAGGTTCGTCGTCGGCTCCGATGCATCGGCGCGCACGCGCTCGAGCGCGCGATCAACGACCGCCGCGTCGCGGTCGGCCTTCACTTTCGCGAGCCGTTTGAGCTGTTGGTCCTCGACCTCGGCA
Source organism: Acidimicrobiia bacterium (assembly GCA_038240075.1). Lineage (GTDB taxonomy): Bacteria > Actinomycetota > Acidimicrobiia > IMCC26256 > PALSA-610 > DATBAK01. The sequence goes on along the minus strand of JBBSEC010000001.1, from coordinate 66,973 downwards.
CCGATGCGCAACGTGGGCGGAGGCGGCTCGTCGTTGCCTTCGAGGAACGCGTTGACACCGACCACGATGTGATCGCCCCGGTTGAGCTTGCGCTCCAGCTCGTACGCGGAGTCGGCGATCTCACCCTGGAACCAACCGTCCTCGACCGCGCGCAGGCAGCCTTCGAGCAGCGAGCCGTCGCCGAGCTCGTCGAGGTGAGCGAACACCCTCTCGGCGCGCGCTTCGATGTCGTCGGTGAGAGCCTCGACGTAGTACGAACCCCCGAGCGGGTCGGCGACGTTCGCGACGCGGGTCTCGTTCGCGATCACCTGCTGGGTCCGCAGCGCGATGCGTGCGGCGCGCTCGGTCGGGAGCGCGAAGGTCTCGTCCATCGAGTTCGTGTGCAGGCTCTGCGTGCCGCCGAGCACGCCGGCGAGCGCCTCGATCGCGGTGCGCACGATGTTGACCTCGGGCTGCTGCGCGGTCAGCGACACTCCGGCCGTCTGCGTATGGAAGCGCAATTGCTGGGCTTTCGGTGTGGTCGCGCCGTAGCGGTCGCGCATCCAGCGCGCCCTGATCCGCCTCGCCGCCCGGTACTTCGCGATCTCTTCGAAGAAGTCGAGGTGGGCATTGAAGAAAAACGACAGGCGCGGCGCGAACTGATCGACCTCGAGACCGGCGTTGCGACCGAGCTCCACGTACGCGAAGCCGTTCGCGAGCGTGAACGCGAGCTCCTGCGCGGCGGTGCTCCCCGCTTCGCGGATGTGATATCCCGAGATCGAGATCGGGTGCCACCGCGGCATCTCCGCCTCGCAGAACCGGATGGTGTCGGCGACGATGCGCATCGACGGACGGGGCGGGAAGATGAACTCCTTCTGGGCCTGGTACTCCTTCAGGATGTCGTTCTGCAGGGTGCCGCCCAACGCCGCGCGCGGCGTGCCGTTCCGCTCGGCGTTCGCGACGAACATCGCGAGCAGGATCGCGGCCGGGCCGTTGATGGTCATCGAGGTGGTGACCGCGCCGACGTCGATGCCGTGGAACAGGTCTTCGACATCGGCGAGCGTGTCGATCGCAACGCCGCACTTGCCGACCTCGCCGAGCGCGAGCTCATCGTCCGAATCGCGGCCCATGAGCGTCGGCAGATCGAACGCGGTCGACAGGCCGTCGCTCCCCGCGTCGAGCAGCTCATGGAAGCGGCGGTTCGTATCGGGAGCGATGCCGAAGCCCGCGAACATCCGCATCGTCCACAACCGCGACCGGTACATCGACGCGTACGGGCCGCGCGTATACGGGTACTGGCCCGGGAACAGCCCGTCGTCGGGTCCGTAGACGGGGTCGACCTCGAAGCCCGAGAGGCTCGTGAAGTCGGCGGCACGGGCCGGCGTCGCGTCGCTCGCCGCCTGCCACTCCTCGCGTGCGTTCACGTTCCCAGTCTCGCAGACGAGATCCGAAGCGGTTACAAGCCCATCATGGTGGTGACGCCGTGGTCGCGGCCGGCGGTGTAGCCGCCGTCGACCGGGAGGGCCACGCCGGTGACGAACGAGGCGTCGGCGGAGACGAGGAACGCGCACACCGACGCGATCTCATCCGCCCGGCCGAGGCGGCGCAGCTTGTGCTCCCGCACGATGTCGGCGGCGACCGGCTCGAGGCCGGGTTGGCCGAACACCCCGTCGAGCATCGGCGTCTCGATGAATCCAGGGCAGATCGCGTTCACCCGGATGCCCCGACCGCCGTAGTCGATGGCCATGTTCTTGCTCAGCAGCACGACCCCGCCCTTCGACGCGTTGTACGCGCTGCCACCCGCAGTGCCTTCCAGCCCCTCGACACTCGCGATGTTCACCAGCGCGCCCCGCTCACCGTCGACGGGCTCCTGCTGCAACATCTGCTCGATCACGTGTTTGGCGACGAGAAACGTTCCGGTGAGGTTGATGTCGATCACGCGGTGCCACTCGGTCTCGTCGAGCAGGTGTACGGGGCCGCCTCCGGCGACGCCCGCCGCGTTCACGACCGCGTCGATTCGGCCGTGCTCGTGGACCATCGCGGCCACGACGTCGCGCACCGCGGCCTCGTCGCGCACATCACAGGCGGCGAATGCGACCGCATCTTCGTCCGACGCGGTTTCGAGCGGACGCGAGGGCGCGACCACGTCGATCCCGACGACGCGGGCGCCCTCGGCGACGAACTGCTCCACGCACGCGTGTCCGATTCCCGAGGCGGCACCGGTCACGAGCGCGACCTTGTTCGCCAAGCGGCCCGGCAGTCTCACTGCGCCTCCCCGAGTCCGACGACCCACGAGGGCCGCTCCCCGTGAGACGATACGCCGAGACCGGTACGATGCCTCGGTCAGATCGCCGAAAGGAACGGGGGAGTTTGCATTGGATACGCCGCAACCGCCCGATCGCAACCTCGCGATGGAGCTCGCACGCGTGACCGAGGCGGCCGCGCTCGCAGCCGGCCGTTGGATGGGACGCGGCGACAAGAACGCGGCCGACGGTGCCGCCGTCGACGCGATGCGCCTCGTGCTCAACTCGATCTCGATGGACGGCATCGTCGTCATCGGTGAGGGTGAGAAGGACGAAGCGCCGATGCTCTACAACGGCGAGCAGATCGGCGACGGGAGCCATCCCAAGGTCGACATCGCGGTCGATCCGCTCGAGGGCACGACTCTCACGTCGTTGGGTCGCAACAACGCGATCGCGGTGATCGCCGTCGCCGAGCGGGGCGCGATGTTCAACCCCGGACCGTGCGTGTACATGGAGAAGATCGCGGTCGGTCCGCAGGCGGCCGACGTCATCGACATCAAGGCGCCGGTGAAAGCGAACCTGGAGGCCGTCGCCAAGGCGTTGGGTGAGAAGGTCAGCGACGTCACCGCGGTGGTCCTCGACCGCGACCGCCACGCCGACATCATCCGCGAGTGCCGCGAGGCCGGCGCGCGCGTCAAGCTCATCCAGGACGGCGACGTCGCCGGCGCGATCTCGGTCGCGTGGCGCAACTCCGGTATCGACGTGTTGTTCGGCATCGGCGGTACCCCGGAAGGCGTGATCGCAGCCGCGGGCATCAAGTGCCTCGGCGGATCGATCCAGGGCCGGCTGTGGCCCCGCAACGACGACGAGCGCCGCGCCGCACTCGACCTGGGTTACGACCTCGACCGTGTGCTCTTCACCGACGATCTCGTCTCGGGCGACGACGCGTTCTTCGCCGCGACCGGCGTCACCGACGGCGACCTCTTGCGCGGCGTGCGCTACTGGGGCGACGGCGCGAGCACCGAGTCACTCGTCATGCGGGGCAAGACCGGCACCATCCGCAAGATCGAGGCCACCCACCGCTGGCCCAAGCTCATGCGCTACTCCGCCATCCGCTTCAACGAATAACGCCCGCCGAGCCCGCGTCGGCGGCGACTTGGAGGCGGACTTCGGCGCGGTGGAGTGCTTCCTGCGCGGCGGTGTCGTCGGGGTCGGTGCGGAGCGCGGTCTCGGCGTTCTCGCGGGCGAGCGTCGCGCGCGCCGCATCGATGCCGTTCGACTGTTCGGCGACGTCGGAGAGCACCGTGACCCGGTCGTCGGAGACCTCGACGAAACCGCCGTGCACCGCGAACGTCACCTGACCCGTCTCCTGGATGACGCGCAACGGCCACGTGTCGAGCGCGCCGAGGAACGAGACGTGACCGGTGAGGAACGCGATGTCGCCGCCGCCCAACGTGCGCGCGACGACCATGTCGGCCTCGCCGGTGAACAGGATCGCCTCGGGCGACACGACCTCAACGGTGAGTGTCATCAACCCTCCTGGAGGGTCTTGGCCTTCGCGAGCACCGACTCGGCGCCGCCGACGTTGAAGAACGCCTGCTCGGGGACTTCGTCGAGCTCACCGTTCACGAGCGCTTCGAACGACTCGACCGTCTCCTCGATCGGCACGTTGATGCCCTTGAGACCGGTGAACACCTCGCCGACGAAGAACGGCTGCGACAGGAACCGCTGCACCTTGCGGGCACGCGACACCACAACACGGTCTTCTTCGGAGAGCTCGTCGAGACCGAGGATGGCGATGATGTCCTGCAGCTCCTTGTAGCGCTGCAGCACTTCCTGCACCCGCCGGGCGACCTCGTAGTGCCGGGCCCCGACGATCTCGGGAGCGAGGATGTTCGAGGTCGACGACAGCGGGTCGACGGCGGGATAGATGCCGAGCGCCGCGATCTGGCGCGACAGCTCCGTGGTCGCGTCGAGGTGGGTGAACGTGGTGAACGGCGCGGGGTCGGTGTAGTCGTCGGCGGGCACGTACACCGCCTGCAACGACGTGATCGAACGACCCCGGGTCGACGTGATGCGCTCCTGCAGCTCGCCCATCTCGTCGGCGAGCGTCGGCTGGTAGCCCACGGCCGAAGGCATGCGGCCGAGCAGCGTCGACACCTCCGAACCGGCCTGCACGAACCGGAAGATGTTGTCGACGAAGAGCAGCACGTCCTGGTTCATGACGTCGCGGAAGTACTCGGCCATCGTCAGAGCGGAGAGCGCGACCCGCATGCGCACGCCCGGCGGCTCGTCCATCTGGCCGTAGACGAGCGCAGCCTTCTCGATGACACCCGACTCCTGCATCTCGATCCAGAGGTCGGTGCCCTCACGGGTGCGCTCACCGACACCGGCGAACACCGACACACCACCGTGCTGGGTGGCGACCCGGTTGATCATCTCCATGATGAGGATCGTCTTGCCGACGCCCGCACCGCCGAACAGGCCGATCTTGCCGCCCTGCACGTACGGCTCGAGGAGGTCGATGACCTTGATGCCGGTCTCGAACATGTTGGCGCGGGGTTCGAGCGTGTCGAAGGCCGGAGAGTCGCGGTGGATCTCCCAGCGCTCTTCGATGCCCTCGGGGATCACTCCGCCGGTGTCGAGCGGCTCGCCGATGACGTTCCACACGTGGCCGAGCGTCGCCTGACCGACCGGAACCGTGATGCCGCGACCCAGGTTGCGCACCGCCTGGTTGCGCTTGAGGCCGTCGGTGGGCTTCATGCAGATCGCGCGCACGCGGTTGTCACCGATCTGCTGCGCGACCTCGGCCGTCACCACGATCGTCTCGCCCTCGAGCACGATGTCGACCTCGAGCGCGTTGTTGATCTCGGGGATCGCGTCGGACGGGAACTCGACGTCGACGACGGGGCCCGCGATCGCGACGACGCGCCCTTCCTTGAGACGTCCCTTGTCGAGCTTCGGCTCTGCAGTGGTGGTCATGCCTGCTCCTGTGGTGCCGCTCGAAGATGCCGGGGGTGCGTGTGCTCGAAGTCGTCGCGGTCGCCGCCGCCCGAACCGAGAGCTTCGGCGCCGCCGACGATCTCCATGATCTCGGTCGTGATCTGTTCCTGACGGGCGCGGTTCATCACGCGACTGAGGCTGGTGATGAGGTCGTCGGCATTGTCGGTCGCGGCCTTCATCGCCCGCTGCCGGGCCGCGTGTTCGGAAGCCGCCGCGTTGAGCAGCGCCGCGAACACGCGCGATTCGGCGTAGCGCGGGAGGAGCGCCTCGAGGATCGCTTCGGGGCCGGGCTCGAATTCGTAGGCCTCTTGTTGCTCGGCCGCATGCGTTCCCGGCGCGTCGCCGTCGCCGGGCACGGACGCGGCCGTCTCGAGCGGCATCAGGCGCTCGACGACGACCGTCTGCGTGCCCGCGGAGATGAACTTCGTGTACACGAGGTTGACGATGTCGATCTCGCCGGCGAGGAACTTGTCGGTGACCGCGGCCGCGACGGCCCGCGCGTTCTCGTACGTCGGTTGGTCGCTGAAGCCCGTAAACGCTGCGTCGATCCGGTATTCGCGGTAACGGAAGTAGCCCTCGACCTTGCGGCCGACCGCCACGAGCGCGTACTCGAGACCCTGTTTGCGCTGCTCTTCGATCCCGATCTCCGCGGCGCGCAACACCGACGTGTTGTAGCCACCGCAGAGCCCGCGGTCGGCCGCGATCACGATCTGACCGACGGTGCGCACCTCGGGGCGGGCCGTCAACAGCGGGCTGCCACCGCCGGCACCGGCCTCGGCGAGGTGCTCGACCACTTCGGTGATGCCCTTGCTGTACGGCTGCGCGGCTCGGACCGCGGCTTGCGCGCGCACGATCCGGCTCGACGCGATGAGCTCCATCGCGCGCGTGATCTTCTTCGTCGACTGCACGCTCTTGATCCTGCGGCGCAGGATGCGCTCTTGCCCGCCAGCCATGCTTATTCGCTCCCTCGTGCGGGAGAGCGGCCTGCGGCCGGAGCGCCTACTTCGCTCGCTGGCGAGCTCGACGCTCGCTCCGCTGCTGTGCCCATGCGCTCGCTGCGCTCGCTGGCAAACTCGACGCTCGCTCCGCTCGACGCCTTCGTCGCGTGGGAGCGCATCAGGCGGCGCCGGCTTCTGGCGTGCCGGTGACGACGAAACGGGATTTGAAGTCGCCGACCGCGGCGGCGAGCGTGTCGCCCGCGGGCACCGCGCCGGTGGTGCGGATCTGGGCGAGCATGTCGGCGTGGGGGCCGCGGAAGTAGTCGAGCATCTCGTTCTCGAACCGCTTCACGTCGCCGACGGGAAGGTCGTCGAGCACACCGGTGGTGCCGGCGAAGATCGACACGACTTGCTCTTCGACGGGCATCGGCGAGTTCAACGGCTGCTTCAGCAGCTCCACCAGCCGGTAGCCCCGCTCGAGCTGCGCCTTCGACACCGCGTCGAGCTCGGAACCGAAGGTTGCGAAGGCTTCGAGCTCGCGGAACTGCGCGAGGTCGAGCTTCAGCGTTCCGGACACCGATTTCATCGCCTTGATCTGCGCGGCGCCACCAACTCGCGACACCGAGATGCCCACGTCGACTGCGGGCCGCACACCCGACTTGAAGAGGTCGTCGACGAGGTAGATCTGGCCGTCGGTGATCGAGATCACGTTGGTGGGGATGTACGCGGAGACGTCGCCGGCCTTGGTCTCGATGATCGGCAGCGCAGTGAGCGAACCGGCTCCCAGCGCGTCGGAGAGCTTGGCGGCCCGCTCGAGCAGACGGCTGTGGAGGTAGAAGACGTCGCCGGGGTACGCCTCGCGGCCCGGCGGGCGCCGCAGCAGGAGCGAGATCTGGCGGTACGCCTCGGCCTGCTTCGACAGGTCGTCGTACACGACCAGCGCGTGCTGACCGTTCTCCATCCAGTGCTGGCCCATTGCGCAACCGGCGTAGGGAGCGAGGTACTTGAACACCGCTTCGTCGGCCGCGGGCGCGTTCACCACGACCGTGTACTCCATCGCGCCCTGCGCCGCGAGGGTGGCAACGGTCTGCGCGACCGTCGAGCCCTTCTGGCCGATCGCGACGTAGATGCACTTCACGCCCTGACCCTTCTGGTTCAGGATCGTGTCGATCGCAACCGTGGTCTTGCCCGTCTTGCGGTCGCCGATGATGAGCTCGCGCTGACCGCGCCCGACGGGCGTCATCGCGTCGATGGCCTTGATACCCGTCTGCAACGGCTCGTGCACAGGCTGGCGGCCGACAATGCCCGGCGCCTGCACCTCGAGCCGGCGCAGCGTGTCGGATGCAATCGGACCCTTGCCGTCGATCGGGAGACCCAGCGCGTTCACGACGCGGCCGACCATCGCGTCGCCGACGGGAACCGAGAGGATCCGGCCGGTCGCCTTGACCGACTGCCCTTCCTCGATCTCGTCGACCGTGCCGAGCACCACCGCGCCGATCGAGTCCTCGTCGAGGTTCAGCGCGAGGCCGAGCACCCCGCCCTCGAACTCGAGCAGCTCGTTGACGGCCGCGCCGGGAAGGCCCTGAACGCGCGCGACACCGTCGGCGACCTCGAGCACGCGCCCGACGCGCTCCTGCTCGACGTTGGGCTTGAAGCCCTCGACGTGCTTGCGCAACGCCGCGGCGATGTCGTCGGAATTGAGGTTGAACTCCGTCATCAGATGCGTTCCTTCAGCTGAGCCAACCGGCGCCGGACCGTGCCGTCGATGACCGTGTCACCGATGCGCGCCACGATCCCGCCGAGGACGTTCTCGTCGATGATGACCTTGACTTCGACCGTCTTGCCGGTCGCCTTCGAGAGCGCGGCGGCGAGCCGGGTCTGCTGCGCGGAGTCGAGCGGCACCGCGCTGCGGACCTCCGCGACCTCGTGCTGGCGGTTGTCGGCTGCGATCTCGACGAAGCGGTCGACGATCTCGGGAAGGTCGGACACGCGCCCGATGCCGACGAGGAACGACACGAGCGCCGCCGTGCTCTCGAGCGCCTTGTGCGAGAAGAGATCCTCGATGACACCCTGCCGCACTTCGACCGGGATGCTCCGGTCGGAGAGCTTCGTCCGCAGCTCGTCGTTCGTCTCGAACGTGCGCGCGAAGCGGAAGAGCTCCTCCTCGGTGTCGGCAAGGTAGCCCTCCGCGTTGACGATCGCGAAGATCGCCTGCGCGTACGCCTCGATGCGCTCGGCGGAAGAGGATTGGGTAGAAGGCACGACCTAGTTGCTCCCGACCGAGTTGATGTAGTTGTCGATCAGCGCGACCTGCGTGTCGCGGTCGAGGTTGTGCTCGACGACCTTCTCGGCCAGCTCGATCGCAAGGTCGGAGACCCGTCCGCGCAGGTCGGCCATTGCGCGGTCACCCGCGAGCCGGACATCCTCCTGGGCGCGTGCCCGGATGTCGGCCGCGTCGGTCTCCGCGCGCGCGATGAGATCTCGGCGCACCTGGTCGGCGGCCGTTCGGGCTTCGTCGATGATCCGACCGGCCTCCGATCTCGCGTCGGCGAGCTGCGCCCGATACTCCGTGAGCGCGCCCTCGGCCTCGGTCTTCGCGCCTTCGGCCTGCTCGAGGTCGTCGCGGATCCGGTCCTCGCGCGACTTCATGGTCTTCACCACCGCGGGGTAGCCCCACTTGAAGAAGAGGGCGAGCAGGATCACGAACGAGATCGATCCCCAGACCAGCTCCGACTTGTCGGGGCTGAGCACGCTCGGCGACGCCTGGCAGTCGTCGACCGACCCGCCGGTCGCGAGCTTGTCCGCGCACTCCTTGGTGAACTTGCTCGCGAACTGGGGTGTTGCGGCATGGGCCGTAGCCGCCGTCACACCAACGATCGCGAACGCCATCAGCGTCGCGACGATCAGCCTGCGGACACGCATGAAACGCTCCTCGTGAGGGGTGCTTACTTGAGGATGAAGGCGAGCACGAAGCCGAAGAGCGCGAGCGCCTCGGTGAACGCGATGCCAAGGAACATGGTCGTGCGGACGGTGCCGGCCGACTCGGGCTGGCGCGCCATCGCGGTGATGGCGTTGCCGACGACGAGACCGATGCCGATGCCCGGACCGATCGCGGCGCCGCCATAGACGATGCCGCGTCCGATCGTCTGAAGGCCCGCGTTGTTGTCGACGGCCGCTGCTGCAAGGACGTGGAGCAAGGATTCCTCCCTAGTGTTCCGGATGGATCGAGCCGCCGATGTAGACGGCGGTCAGGATCGTGAAGATGAAGGCCTGCAGGAAGCTGACGAGGATCTCGAAGCCCGTGAGGGCGAAGAGCAACCCAAAGCTGAACGGCAGGATGACAACGAACACGCTCTTCTTGAACACCGCCGTACAGATGATCGAGAACGTCGCAAGGATCAGGTGGCCGGCGAGCATGTTGGCGAACAACCGCACCATGAGCGAGAACGGCCGCACGAGGAAGTACGAGACCAGCTCGATGATGACGACGAGCGGCAGGATCGCCTTCGGCACGCCGGGCGGCACGATCGCGTTCTTCACGTACTTGATCGGACCCTGTTTCGCGAGCCCCACCACGTTGAAGATCACGTAGGTGATGAGCGCGAGCACCATCGGCATCGCGATGCGCGCGTTCGCAGGGAACTGGAAGTACGGGATGATCTCGAAGATGTTGCTGAAGAAGATGAAGAAGAACAGCGCGGTCAGGTAGGGAAGGAACGTCATGCCGTCGGGACCGATCGTCTGCATGACGACCTGGTCACGGACGAACTCGACGCCGACCTCGGCCATGTTCTGCACACCGTGCGGAACGAGCTTCTTGCGCGACCCGCCGATGAGGAACAGCGCCAGGGTGAGCACCATCGCGATCAGGTAGATGAGCCCGACCTTGTTCAGCGCGAGGTATGACGAGTTCTTGAACGCGAACGCAGGCCAGTGCGTGAGCTCATCAAGGGGAGGGACATCGAGTCCGAGCAACGTCAAGGCTCAGTCCTTTCCGGGCTTCAGGCCGGGAAACGCCAGTGAGAGCTGTACCGACTTGGCTTCCCACGCGAGGAGGCCGAGGTGGCTCACCACGATGGCGATGCCGAAGGTGGAGTAGTCGAGGAAGCTGCGGTTGCGCAGCAGCGACAATGCGACGATGACGACGACGAAGCGCACGATGAGGCTGACGAGGATCGTGCCGCCGAGCAGGCCCGGCGAATCCTTGCTCGCGGCCCAGCTCTGCGCCGTGCCCGCGATGAGGTAGTTGAAGAGCACGACTCCGAGCGCGGCCGCGACCCCGACGGCACCCGCCCAGCCCTCGGCCAGGGCGCCGACGCCGACCGCGAAGGGCGCCACGATGAGGCCGTGCTTGACCAGGTCGCGCGCGATGTCGCGTTCGTACGCGGTGCCCGCGGGGGTTACTACTTCTACGGTCGCATGCGCATGCGCGACGCCTCCTGGCCCTGCACTGTGCACGCCGGTTGCGCCTGCTCCTACCGCTTCCACGGTTTCCCCTTCTCGGCCTCGTCCATGGCCGCCTTGTAGCGGTAGTAGGCGCTCACGCTGACGCCGACCAGGGCCAGGACGAACAGGGTGAGGGCGAACACGTGCGGGGTGCCGACCCGGTGATCGAGCCAGAGGCCGGCCAGAAAGAAGATGACGGGGGTGGCGACGAACTCGACGGCCTGGGCCAGCGCGTTGCCGAAGCCGTTGTAGAGCGCCTGTTGATCCGCGAGGGGTTTGTCCGCGCTCGACAGCGGACGCAGGAGATGCCCCCGATAGGAGCTCTTCCCCCGCTCGCGCACCTTGTCAGCAGCTGGTTCTACCACCGGAAAACCCTGCTCGATCCCCCTGCTCCTCCCGGGCGGAAAGGAGCTTGTGAAACAATTCGCAATCTATTTCGAACGGTCCGGCGGGTCAAATTCAGTGCTCACTCGCTCGCTGCGCTCGCTGACGAGCTCGACGCTCGCTTCGCTCCCGCCTTCGCCGTGTGGTGTTGGTGTTGGTGTTGGTGCCGGTGCCGGTGCCGGTGCGACTGCGCACTCTGTCACGCGCGCTTGGCCCGGTGCTGCGCCAGGTCGACGACGGTGACGATGGCGTCGACGGCCTCCTCGTCGTCCTCGGGGTCTCCGTCGTCGGCTCGCCGGCGCAGCGCGCCCGCAGGGTGGTGGGTCCGCCCGGCCTGACCCCTCGCGCTGCGCACCCCAGGGTGGAACAGGATGTAGAGCACGAGCACGAATGCGGCCAGTGCGAAGGGCACGAGCGCGTTGCCCCGCTGCGTGTACAGCGGCAGGAGCGCGACGCCGGAGAGCAGCGCGGTCCACGCCCACAGGATCATCACCGCGCGACGCGGGCCGTGACCGAGGCGCACGAGCCGGTGGTGGAGATGATCGGTGTCACCTTCCGACCACGAGCGCCGGCGCATGAGGCGGCGCACGAACGAGAACACCGTGTCGACGACGGGCACGCCGAGGATCACGAGCGGGATCACGAGGGGTGCGAAGAAGAAGTAGGTGTTGCCGCTGAACTGCACGTCGGTGCGTCCACCGACGGTGATGGTGGGCACCGCGAGCATCAGCCCGAGGAGCAACGCGCCCGCGTCGCCCATGATGATCCGCGCCGGGCGGTTCCGGCGGCTGCCGAAGTTGAACGGTAAGAACCCGACGCACATCCCGACCGCGATGATCGCGATGAGCGGACCGATGTTGGAGCCGTCGAGGAAGCCCTTCTTGAACAGCCGGTCGGCGAACAGGAAGATCGCGGTGCCGCCGATCGCGACGATGCCCGCAGCGAGCCCGTCGAGCCCGTCGATCAGGTTGATCGCCTGCGCCATCAGCACGACCCACAACACCGTGACGAGCGGCGCGAGGTTCGCCGAGAGCACGACGACGTCGAGGTGGAACAGGTTGAACGGGACGCGGAAGTAGAACATCGTGACGCCGAACAGCGCGAGGAGGCTGGCGCTGAACACCTGCCCCGCGACCTTGGCCGGCGGCGACACATCGCGCAGGTCGTCGAGCGCGCCGACGACGAACATCACGCCCGCGGCGAGCACCACGCCGAGCGGCTCCGAGTTGTCCTTGAACATCTCGTGGAACTGGCCCATCCGCGACGCGACCGAGATCGCGGCGAGGAAGCCGACGAACATCGCCGCGCCGCCGAGGGTCGGCATCGGCACGTTGTGCATGCGCCGCTCACCGGGCTGAACCACCGCTCCGAAGTGACGGGCGAGCACGATCACGACCGGCGTCAGCAGCAGCGTCGTCCCCGCCGCCACCGCTAAGACAATTGCATAACCGATCACTTGGTCGCATCCGCATGCGCTTCACGATCATGGGTTGCACTGATCACGGCGGCTGCGCCTGCTCGACTCAAGAATTGAGTCCCGGGTAGGGCTCGAACTTGGAGCAGAGGCGTGCGGCGCGCTCGCGTACCTCGGTCGTGAGGCCGGCGTCGTCGACGTTGCGCAGGACCGTCGCGATGAGCTCCGCGATCTCGGTCATCTGCGCCGGCCCCATGCCCGCGGTGGTGACGGCAGCCGTCCCGAGCCGCAGCCCGCTCGTCACAAAGGGCTTCTCCGGATCGTTGGGAATCGCGTTCTTGTTCGTCGTGATCCCGGCGCGATCGAGTGCCTCCTGCGCCACCTTTCCGGTCACGCCGAACGGCCGGAGGTCGACGAGCATCAGGTGGTTGTCGGTGCCTCCCGACACGATGCGCAGACCTTCGGCGGCGAGCTGCGTTGCGAGCGCACGCGCGTTGGTGACGATGCCCGCCGCGTAGTCGCGGAAGCCCGGCTGCGCGGCCTCGTGGAACGCGACCGCCTTCGCGGCAATCACGTGCATCAGCGGTCCGCCCTGCAGGCCCGGGAACACAGCCTTGTCGACCGCCCCCGCGAGATCGGACCGGCAGAGGATCGCGCCACCGCGCGGCCCGCGCAGCGTCTTGTGCGTCGTGAAGGTGACGATGTCGGCCGCGGGCAGCGGCGACGGGTGCGCGCCGCCGGCGATCAGCCCCGCGATGTGCGCGGCGTCGACCAGCAAGAGTGCTCCGATGTCGTCGGCGATCGAACGGAACGCGTCGAAGTCGATGACGCGCGCGTACGCGGTCGCGCCGGCGACGATCAACTTCGGACGCGTTTCCTTCGCCAGCGCGCGGATCACGTCGTAGTCGAGCGTCTCCGAGTCGTCGTCCACTCCATAGGCCACGAAGTCGTACAGGCGACCGCTGAAGTTGACCGGCGAGCCGTGGGTGAGGTGCCCGCCCTGGTCGAGGCGCATGCCCATCACGCGGTCGCCCGGCTGCAGCACGGCCATGAACGCGGCCTGGTTGGCGTTGGCGCCCGAGTGCGGCTGCACGTTGGCGTGCTCGGCACCGAAGAGCTCGCACGCGCGGTTGCGGGCCAGCTCCTCGGCTTCGTCGACCACCACGTTGCCGCCGTAGTAGCGCTTCGCCGGGTAACCCTCCGAGTACTTGTTGGTGAGGACACTCCCCTGGGCCTCGAGCACCGCGGTCGACGTGAAGTTCTCCGACGCGATCAGCTGGACGGTCGTGTTCTGACGTTCGCCTTCGCGGCGGATGATGTCGGCGATCGTCGGATCGGTGGCGGCCAGGGGGGTCTTCGGCGTCATGTCGGGGACTGCTCCTCGTGTTCGATCGCGGAGATCTGCTCGATCCGGGGGATGTGGCGGCCACCCTCGAACGGCGTCGCGAGCCAGACGGCGAGGATCTCCTCGGCCAGCCCGAACGCGACGATCCTCGCACCGATCGAAAGCACGTTGGCGTCGTTGTGGGCCCGGCTCAACCGGGCCGTGTAGAGATCGTTGCAGAGCGCGGCCCGCACCCCGTGAATCTTGTTGGCGACGATCTGCTCGCCTTGGCCGCTGCCGCCGAGCACGATCCCGCGCTCCGCAGCCCCGCTCGCGACCTCGCGGGCGGCCGCCGCGCAGAATTTCGGGTAGTCGACGGGCGCTTCCGAGTCGGTGCCGACGTCGACGATCTCGTGGCCCTGCTCGGTGAGGACCCGCACGAGCTCGGACTTCAGGGCGAAGCCGGCGTGGTCCGAGCCGATCGCGATCCGCACGGGATGGAGTGTACGAGAGTGCTCAGGAGGGCGGCGATGGGGACCCTGAGCCGCGGCCCGGATCGGACAGGAACTTCGGGTCTTCGAGGAAGTTCGCGGGAGTGGGCGATTCACCGCGAACCTCGCGCAACAGGCGCGTGCCCAGGCTGAACAGCTCCTCGAAATAGCGCTTGGCCTGCAACGCGAGCATGCCGACGCTCAGGAGCATGATCGCCCCTGCCGCGAGGAAGACGCCGAGCAGGTAGGTGACCCGGGCCTGCTCGAAGGAGTGACCGATCGCGAAGCCGAGCGTGACGAGCGCCGCGACGGTGGTGATCAGGCCGGGCGCGATGAAAAACGCGAACGGGCGGAAGAAGAACGCCGACATCAGCGAGCGGATCGTGCCGTTCGCGAGGCGGACGGTGGAGCGGCGCGGCAGGTTCTCGATGACCGTCCAGTCGAGGTGGCCGGGGATCTCCTCGATGCGGGCGCGGAGCAACTGCGCCTTGTAGATGATCTCGGTGTTCACCTCGGTGCCCATGGCCTTGAGGTTCAGCGATGCGATGAAGCGGCGGTCGTAGGCCCTGACCATGCCGGTGAGCGTCCGGATCCGACCGCTCGCGGCGATCGAGAGGATCTGGTTGGCCGTGCGCGACGCGAGGTTGCGGAGGAACGGGACCGCGGTCGTGTGACCGCCGGCCATGTAGGGCGACGCGATGACGACTCGGGCCTGGGTCGTCTCGATCGTCTCGAGCAGCCGGCCGATGTGGTCCGCGCTGTAGCTGAGGTCGCAGTCGATGACGACGAGGTAGTCGGTCGTGCAGCTGTTGAACGCCGTGCGCAGCGCCTGACCGAGCATGAAGTTCACGCGGTGGCGCAAGACGCGGATGTGCGCGTCGCGCGTCGACATCTGCTGCGCCAGGTATCCGGTGCCGTCGGTGCTGCCGTCGTCGACGACGACGATCTCCCAGCGGTAGTGGTCGTCGAGGGTGTGCATGTAGCTCACGAGCGCGCGCAGCGTCTCGAGAATGATCGACGACTCGTTGAACGCCGGCACGATGACCGAGACCGACGGCTTCACCGGCGGCGCGGTGTACTCGACGCGGACCGGTTCGCTCGTGAGCGGATCGGTCACGCGGCTCATTGGCGGTTCCCGACCAAGCCTGGATTCGGCCCGCCGCGCTTCACCAAACGGCCCTTCATCAAGCGGCTCGCCGGGCGGCGCGACCCGGGTGCGACCATCGGGAGCGTGGTTCCCGCGAGCGATGCCGCGTGCTCCCCCATCGTGACGATCTCGAAGCGGTCGGCGAGCAGCGTGACGAAGCCCGACACCAGCTCGCGCTTCTCCTTGCCGCTCATCGCCATGCCGGGGAAGAACGACAGCGACTGCACATCGTCGCCACCGAGCAGATCGAGCGGATGCAGCAGGATCGACGGCGCGACGCGCGCGGCGCGGCACAGGGCGAGCCCGGTACGGAAGTACGAACGCGCGATCGCGGGCGAGCGGCCGGCGAGGTAGAGCAGGTACGAAACGTGGAACGGGACGCGGAACCCGGGAATGGTCGTGACGGGGATCTCGATGATCCCGTCGGTGCCGACGTCCCACCGGTACGGCGACAGCGGGCGCAGTGCGTCGGAGGCGCCGCCGAAAAGGTCGGCGCGCTCCTCGCGCTGCTGGGCGTCGAGCTTGCTCGTGCGGAAATAGAAGGCACGCGCGATCGGCCCGACGATCGTGGGGAACGTCGACCCGTCGTAGAGGTAACCGCGCTCGGAGAGCACCGAGAGCACGGTGGGCGACAGGCTGAAGCCCGGTCCGCGGAACCCGACCGGCACCACTCCGGTCAACGCCGAGAGGGCTTCCTCGGTGCGCGCGAACTCGTCGCGCACCTGCTCCTCCGAGTAGCGCTGCAACCAGGGTTCGTGACTGAACGAGTGGTTGCCGATCTCGTGGCCGGCACGAGCGAGCGAGGAGATGGCTTCGTGGTTGCGCTCGAGCGCCGCGTCCTGACCGACGACGAAGAACGTGATCGTGAGGTCGAGTGAGGCAAGCAGGTCGAGCGCGCGCGGCGCGATGACGTCGAGGTAGGAGGGCAGTGCCTCCCACTGAACGTCGCCGTGCGTCTTCAGGTACGACCACTCGTTGTCGAGGTCGAGCGACAGGCTGGCGAGCGGTTTCATGTGATCACGGTACCTAGGGCTAGAGGGAGTTCACGGTTTCGTACACGGGTCGCGGGCGTTCGACTCCCGCACTGAGTCGCCGGGCGCAGCGCTCGGCCAGCGCTACCGCCTCATCGACATTGAGCGTTCCGTTCACGATCTGCGCGCTGCCGCAGAGATGAATCCCCGGCTGGCTCGTGTGCAGTGGCGGCACGCGCTCCGAGTGCCCGAGCGTGGAGATCGCGAAGACGTTGCGGACGCGCGACACGCGGAACGCGAGCACGTCGTCTTCGACGAGATAGGGATAGAGACGGAACAACGCGGGCAGGAAACGAGCGCGCACCTCGTCGTCGTCGGCGTCGAAGAACGGGTCGTCGGGCGCGAGGTACTTCGGGAGGTACACGAGGGTGTGGCCACCGAAGTGACGAGGATCGACGAACGACGACATCTCGATGACCGTCGTGAACGGAACCTCGTCGGCGATGTAGGTGAGGTAGTAGCCCTCGAGCGGACGGCGCAGCACGAGCGACGCGCACACGATCCCCTGGTAGCGAACCCGTGCCAGCGCGGCCGACTCGGCCGGCGCGAGACCGGGGCACAGTCGTGCTGCGAGCGGCGCGGCCGCGGTGACCACCACGTCGTCGAAGTGATCGACCTCGCCGTCGCCCCTCGTGACCGCGACGCCGAGCGCGTCGGATTCGACCTTCGCGATCGGGATACCGAGCTCGATGTGCACGCCTTCGGATCGCAGGAGCTCCCCGAAGCGCTCGAGCACGCGCGCGTAGCCGCCCGGCACGTAGCCGAACATCTCTTCCTTCAGGCCCGAGCGGCGCGCGGCGTAGAGCCGTTGGATCGTCGCCCACAGGAACGCCGCCGACGTGTCGGTGTACGCGTCGCCGAGCTTGGCGCGCAGTTGGGGCAGCCAGAAGCGCCTGAACGCGCGGGCTCCGGAGAGCCGGCGCAACCACGTCTCGACGTCGACCTGCTCGAGCTTGCGCCAGTTGGTCACGCGCGACCCGTACCAGATCGTGCCACCGAGGCGGAGCTTGTCGATCAGGTTGAGCGCGGGCAGGCGGAGAAACTCGAGCGCGTTGGAGACCGACGACAGCGTTCCCTCGCTGTAGTAGCCGGTGCGCGTCTTCACCCATTCCATCTCGTCGTCGAGGTCGAGCTCGCGCAAGATGCCGCGCGTGTTCGCGTCCGACAGCAGGGTCACGTGGTAGTGACGGTCCCAGACGATCGGCGCTTCACTCTCGACCGGCAGGCTCCACGCGCCGGCCAGCCCGCCGAGCACGGGCGCGGCTTCGTACAGCGTGACGGGCCTCCCCTGCTGCGAGAGGCGGTGCGCGAGCGTGAGGCCGAGCATGCCGCCCCCGACGACCGCGATCGACCGGGCGTCGTCGCTCACGACGTCACCTCGGGCGGATCGAGCTCGGAAACGTCGCTCCCGACCAGGCGGTAGCGGAGACCGCACGCGGGGCACGCGCCGTCGACGTCGGCCGGAGGCGCGTCGTGCGGAAAGCGCCACACCGGTTCGCCGCACCGGCACACGATCGCGATGGCTCGCGCGGGATTGCCGACGACGAGGAAGAACGGCGCGACGTCGCGCGTCACGACGCTGCCCATCCCGACCATGCTCCAGCGCCCGATCGTGATACCGCAGCCGATCGTCGCGCCGGCACCGATGCTCGCACCGGTCGCGACACGGGTCTCGAGCGTGTGCTCGTCGGCGTCGGAATCGCGCAAGCCTTTGAGCGCAGGATCAGTGCCGCGGGGATACCGGTCGTTCGTGAAGATGGTTCCGGCTCCGACCATTACACCGTCGTCGATGGTCACGCCCGTGGGCACGTAAACCATCGCGTTGAGCTTCACGAGGTCGCCGACGACCGCGTCGGGACCGAGGTAGGTCTTCTCGCCGATGATGCAGTCGCGCCCGATGCGCGCGCCGCGGCGGGCATGCACATCGGCCCACACGGCGGTGCCGGGACCGATCTCGACGCCGGCCTCGATCTCCGCGGTGGCGTGGATGCGGGCCCGCACCGATCAGGCGACGTCGGCGGCGGCCGTGGTGTCGCCGACGATGCGAACGGGGGGCGACGCGACGGCGACCCACTGGCGGCGAGTGATCGACCGGTAGGCCGCGGCGATGACATCGACCGATGCGATCGCGTCGTCCGCGGTGATGAGCAGGGTTTCGCGTCCGAGGATCGTCCGCGCGAAGTTCACGACTTCGGCGCGCATCGCGGCGACCTTGTCGTATCCGGGACCGAAGACCGTCCACTCCTTCGCGCCGGCCTTGCGGTAGCGCGAGGCCTGCCATCCGACTTCGATCGTTCCTTCGCTGCAGCAGATGCGGACGAAGTAGTCGACCGACTTGTCGATGCTCCACGAGAGATCGACCGTGCCGAGCACGTCGTTCTCGGTGCGGAGGAACATCTGGGCGGTGTCCTCGACGTCGAGACCCTGGACCCGGCGCCCTTCGACCGCGTGCACGTCGGAGATCCGACCGAGGAAGAACCGTGCGATGTCGACCGAGTGGGTGCCGTTGTCGATCAGCACGCCGCCGCCGGAGATGTCGGGCCGCGCGTTCCAGCGGCCGCTCATCGAGACGCGGGAGGCGAAGACGTTCTCGAACAGGATCGGCTCGCCGAGGATGCCCGAGTCAAGGATGTCGCGGGCGCGATGGACATCGTCGACGTAGCGGAACTTCGCGGCCATCGTGACGACCACCGATGCCGCATCGGCCTCGGCGATCAGTCGGCGCGCCGCACCGGGCTTGATCGCGAACGGCTTCTCGCACAGCACCGGCACGCCGAGACGGACGAAGTACTCGGCCAGCTGCACGTGGGTGTTCGGCGGGGTGCAGAGAAACACGCCGTCGAGCTCGCCGGCCGCGGTCAGTGCCTCGACGTCCGCGAAGCGGCGGCAACCGAGGGTTGCCGCCGCCTTCTCCGCGGCGTCGGGAACGGGATCGACGACACCGACGACGACGGCCTCGTCGAGATCACCGAGCACCTGGACGTACGCCTGCGCGATACCGCCGGCACCGACGAGTGCAAACCGCAGTGGAGTGGTCATGCGCCCTCCCCACCGACCTGGCGGACCGCGTCGATGATGCGCTCTCCGAGCGCGTCGACGTCTTCGGTGGTATAGCGCTCGTTCCACGGCAGCACGAGCACGTGCTCGAGCGCACGGAACGTTCCGGGGAACCGTTCGGCCGCGTAGTCAACCGCTTCGGGACGAGCGAGGGTGAACGGCCAGCGGCTCGAACCGAACGTCTTCTGGTTCACGAAGACGCCGCAGCGGAAGGCGGGCTTCTGGATGTAGCGCGGCCCCGACGCGATGCCTCCGAGCTTCAGCTCCGCGGCGAGCGCTCCCGGCCCGCCGGGAACGACCGCGGGGTCGACCATCAGCGCGTACCGCCAGTAGCTGTGCACGTCGCCGGGCGCGGGCCGGGGGACCGTGAGGCCGGGGACGTCAGCAAGGATCGCGTTGAGGCGCACCGCGTTGGCGATGCGCGTCGCGACACCAGTTTCGAGCTTCTCGAGCTGGGCGCAGGCAACCGCGCCCTGCAACTCGGTCAGGCGGTAGTTGAGGGCAAGGAAGTCGTGATCGGTCGGCGACGACCAGTAGTCCCACGCCTTGTTCACGTAGCGCCGCATGTGGTGGGCGAGCTTCTCGTCGTCGCTGACGACGAGGCCGCCTTCACCGGTCGTGATGTGCTTGCCCTGCTGCAGGCTGAAGCAACCGACGAGACCGAGCGAGCCCACGATCCGGCCGCCGCTGCGGGCCAGGAAGGCCTGCGCGCAGTCTTCGATGACCGGCACCGAGTGGCGGCGCGCGACCTCGTTGATACCGTCCATGTCGCAGGGCATCCCGAAGAGGTGCGTCGCGATGATGGCGCGGGTCCGGTCGGAGATCGCCGCCTCGACCGACTCGGGTGTGACGTTCATCGAGACCGGGTCGACATCGGCGAACATCGGAACCGCGCCCTGGTAGAGCAGCGGCGCGAGCGCGCCCATGTCGGTGATCGCCGTGGTGATGATCTCGTCACCGGGCTCGGGATCGACGGCGGCGACCGCGACGTGGACGGCGGCCGTGCCCGACGCGCACGCGAGCGCGTTGGCGACGCCGAACATCTCGGCGAAGCGCGCCTCGAGCGCGGAGACGTGGGTTCCCTTGGTGCTCGTCAGGGTGCCGCTCGCGATCGCGTCGCGCAGCAGCGTCAACTCTTCCGCTCCGAGCATGCGCCCGGACGCGTCCTGATCCGACGGCAGTACGAGCGCGTCGGGGAGGCGCACATCAGTCATGCGTCCGCTCGCTTCCACATGTCGGTGTCGGCGAGCGTAACCGCGCGCCGACCCGATTCCGTTGACCGTCCGTCGTCCTGGATCACCGCTCTCACCGTGACCTCACCCCGGCCCTCCGTGGGGCCGGAACTCGCCGTGAAACCGCGTTGGAAACCTGCGCGACTCACCTCCTCTATCGGCGGGCCCGGGAAGCCGATGAAGGACGACGATGGAGCAAATCCCGCCGCCGCAACATCCGAAAGTGGGGCCCGTGGGGGTCGGTAGGCTCGCGGGACCCCCCAGCCGGGCGTACCGCTCGGAGGCCCCGCAGCCCGAAGGGATCGGCGTGGGACACGCGAATCGCCGGCCGTCACGGATCGCCGTGGTCTACGGCACTCGTCCCGAGGCCGTGAAACTGCGGGGAATCGCGGCCCTCCTCGGGCGCGACGGCGTCTTCATCCACACCGGCCAGCACTACGACCCCGAAATGGCCGCGGCCTTCGAGGCCGGCATCGGCTTCCCGGCACCCGATCGCCGGCTGGCCATCGGCGGCGGCACCCGCGGCCGGCAGATCGCCGACGCGACCGTTGGTCTCGAATCGCTGTTCGCTGCCGAACGCCGCAGTGGCAACGGCCCGTTCGCCGCGGTGCTCGTCCAGGGCGACACGAACACCGCACTCTCAGGGGCACTCGCCGCGAACGTCGAGCAACTCCCCCTGGTACACGTCGAGGCCGGACTGCGCTCCCGCGACCGCGCGATGCCCGAGGAGCACAACCGCGTCGTCGTCGACCATCTCGCCGACCTCTGCTGCGCGCCGACCGACGCGAGCGCGACAAACCTCGCAAACGAGGGCATTTGCGGTGACGATCGCGTCGCGGTCACCGGGAACACGGTCGTCGAAGCGGTCCTCGAGCTCCGTCCCGACACCGCAGCGACGAACGGCATCCTCGCGGTGCACGGCGTCGAACGCGACCGGTTCGTGCTCGCGACGTTTCACCGGCCCGAGAACGTCGATGACCCCGAGATGCTCGCGACGATTCTCTCCGAGCTCGCCGCACTGCCGATCCCGGTCGTGTTCCCGTTGCATCCCCGCACCGCGGTGCGCGCCGCGGAAGCCGGGCTCGAGCCGCTCCTCGACAAGCTGCTGGTCGCTCCGCCCGTCGGGTACCGCGAGTTCCTCGGGCTCATGGGCTCGGCCGCGCTCATCGTCTCCGACTCGGGGGGCGTGCAGGAGGAGTCGAGTGTGGTGAAGCGCCCGGTGATCGTCGTGCGGCGGTCGACCGAGCGTCCGGAGGTGCTTGGCACCTTCTCCCGCCTCGTCGCGCCCGGGCCCGGCGTCGCCGACGCCGCGCGCGAATGGCTCGACGACCTCGCCGGCGTGCATGAACGGCTCGCGGCGCTGCCGAGCCCCTACGGCGACGGACACGCGTCCGAGCTCACGGTCGCGGCAACCGACCGGCTCATCGCGTCGCAGTGACCGCACGCCGGCTCATTCGGGAGCGCGATCTCCACCTTCTTCCACGCGACGCGCTCGTGAAGACCAATGACCTCGATCAGGCCGACTGGAACTTCCGGCCGCTGTTGGGCTGGGTGCAACGGCTACGCATGCGCAGCGTCGCCGCCGCGCTCGCGGCGGCGCCACGCTGCCGTGAAGGGCGAACGTCGCGACTGCTCGAAGTCGGATACGGAAGCGGCGTGTTCCTGCCCGAGCTCGCGCGCCACGCCGACGAGACGTTCGGGGCCGATGTGCACTCGCGCGGCGCCGCGGTCTCCGACGTGCTCGCCGCACACGGCAGCCCCGCCACGCTGCTGCGGGCCGGTGCCGGCGCGCTGCCCTACCGCGACGGCGCGTTCGACACGGTCGTGACCGTGAGCACACTCGAGTTCGTCCCCGATGTCGCCGCCGCGGTTGCAGAGCTCGTGCGCGTCACGCGGCACGGCGGTCGGCTCGTGATCGTGACACCGGGTCAATCGGCGCTCCTCGACCTGGGGTTACGTGTCCTCACGCGCGAGCGCGCGGAGGACACGTTCGAGGGCCGGCGCCGCCTCGTCGTTCCCGCGGTCGAGCACCGCGCACGCATCGTCGAGATCCGCACGCTCCCGCCGCTCGTCGGCCGGCGGATCCTTCCGCTGTACCGCGTCTTGGTCGCGACGCCGTCCTAGCCTGGCAACCGATGCGCCGTCACGCCGCTGCCGCCTTGATCGTCTCAGCCGCGCTCCTTGCGGCTTGCGGTGCACCGGCGCGCGTCGAGACCCTCGACCACACCGACGACTTCGGGCGTGTCGCGGTTCCGTTGACGCACGCGCTGCCCATGGGGTTGAGCGATGTGGGCGTCGACGGTCCTCGACTCGTCGCCGGTTGCGTGGCGCTCGAGCCGCGCGTCGCCGCACTCGTTCCCGACATCGGCGCGAACGGCGCGCGTGGGCCAAGGTTCGTCGACCACCACTGCGAATGGACCGGGGTGAGGGCGACGGCGCTGGTCGTCGGGATGATCGACCACGGCGGTGCCGCGTCGGATCTCGACGAAACGATTCTCTCCATCGACCACGATCGGCCGGTCACCGGGGTCGGTGGACGCGCCGCCTACGACCCCGAGACGCGCACGCTGTACGTCATCATCGGCGACCGGCTGTGGTACGTACAGCTCGTCGGTCCCGCGGCCGATGCGTCGGCGGCCTCGATCCTCGTCGCGATGGGCCGCGTGCTCACGGGCACGGCCGCGACCCACTGACTCACATCAGCCCCGGCGTACGAGGAGCACCACTTCGAGGCCGCCGGTGTAGAAGCGATCGCTGACCACCGTGTACGCGGTCCGCAGCTCGCTGATCCTCATGGGAATGATTCCAGGTTCGGAGTCGTCGACGACCCACAAGCGCGGGTAGGGGTGCTGGAGCGCGCGCCGGATCGTGGCCTGGGTCACCGGCTCCACCTTCTGGTCACCGGTCTTGAACGTGCCCCACGGCGCGGCGGGGAACACCGGCGTGAGCCGGTCGAGATCGACGAGATTGCGGAGGTAGAACGTCGCAGGGAAGCGAGTCAGGTCGGGCGAGAACACGATGGCGTCACCGGCGCGCGCTCGCGCCGAGAGCTCCGACATCGCGGAGTGGTAGTCCTGATAGGGCGGTTCGCCGTACCACTTGACGATGCCGCGGGCGGCGAGCCCGGCCGCGACCACGAACACCGCCGCGACCACGAAGGTGTTCTGCGGTGCGATGCGCGTGAGCCCGTAGGCGGCGAGGAGGACGACAGCCCCGACGCTCCAGAGCACGTAGCGGTCGAGCCAGACCGGGTGCACCAACGAACCCGAGAGCAACACGAACGACGGCACGATCATCCAGAGGATCGGCAACGCGAATCGGAACGCGTCGTCGGAATGCCGCGAACGGCGAAGCACTTTCACGGCGGCGACCAGTGCAATCACGACGCCGAGCGCGATCATCGGCACCGAGCTCGCTGTGCGTCCCGACATCGACCAGACGAGGCTGCGCACGTCGCTGAGGCCCGGCTTCGGGATGTAGCCGATCTGCCCGCTGTTGATCTGCAGGACCGGCGCGAGAATCGCGGGTGCCGCGCACAACGCGATCAACAGCCCATCGCGGATCCAGTGCAGCTCGCGGCGGCGCGCCGCCGGCAGGAACCACAGCGCCGCGACCTGCGCGGCGATCGCGAGCACCGCGAAGCCGTGCGCGTAGATCGTGAGCGCGCTGACTGCGATCCACGCGGTGCGGCTCCCGCGCCGCGGTGCGAACACGTGCTGCGCGAGCAGTGCGGCCGAGTACGAGCAGAGCATCGTGGCGAGCATGTAGCTGCGCGCCTGTTGCGCGTACTGCAGCGCGAAACCGTTGAGCGCGAACAGGAGCGCGGCCAGCGCACCCGTTCGTTCGTCGAACAGGCGGCGGCCTGCGAGCCACACCGCCGGGACCGACGCCGCGAACGCGAGCACCGACGGCGTGCGCAGCGAATCGACCGTGCTCGAAATCCGGTTCGTCGGCCACTCGATCAGCGAATGGAGGATCTGATAGCCCTCCGACCGCGCGAGAACGGAAAGGAGCGCGGGAAAGCCACGGTCAACCGTCGACCACGTGAACCCTTCTTCGTGGCCGAGGCTCTTGCGCTGGAGGTGCGCGAACCCGACGGCGAGCGCGAGGCCGGTGCAGCCGACGACCCAGGCGCGCACCCGCGCGCTCGCGGGCCCCACCGCGCCCGCCCTCGGCAGCGACTCCGGCGCGACCACCTCCGGCGCGCTCATCGCGCCACACTGCCCGACGCCACGCCGAGCCCCGCATACACCGCGACCGTCGCGCGCGCGGTCGCCGCCCACGAGAGCTTTCCGGCCGCGACCAACCCGGCGGCGCGCCGTTCGGCGCGCCGTTCGGGATCGTTGACCAGCTCGCGGATCGCTTCGGTCTGCGCGTCGACGTCGCCGATCGGCACGAGCTCGATCCCCTCCCCCGCGACGTCGGCGATCGCCCCGACGCGCGTCGCCATCACCGTCGCTCCGCACGCCATCGCCTCGATGGGCGGAAGCCCGAAGCCCTCGTAGCGCGAGACGTACCCCACGACCGTCGCGGCTGCGTAGAGCGCGGGAAGATCCTCCGCCGCGACATGACCGAGGAGTTGCGCCCCGGCCGGAGCGTCGACCGTCACGATGTGGCCGCCGGCAAGCACGAGCGGCACCCCGGCCGCGACCGCGGCGCTCGCGAGCGTGGGGATGTCCTTGCGGGGCTCGAGGTTGCCGACATGAAGGACGCACGGGTCGGGCAACGAGTACTTCGCCCGCACCGCGGCGATGGCCGCGGGCGCCGGTGGCGAGAACTCCGGACCCGGCGCCTCGAGCACCACCCGCGCGTCGCGCTTGAAATGCGCGCGGACGCGTTCGGCGGTGAACGCCGATACCGCGATCACCACGTCGGCCCGGCGCACCGACTGGCGCGTCGTCACCTGCTTCCCGACCCGGCGCGCCCAGCCGAAAGCGCTGGGTTCGTCGAGCAACGAGAGGTCGTGCACCGTGGTGACGGTCGCCGCGCGCGACCGCAGCGGCAGATCGACATCGAGCGCGTGCACGAGATCGGCCGGGCCCGCCGAGCGCAGGCTCTCGATGGTGCGGCGCACACCGTCGCAGTCGCGTCGCGTCAACGCGGTCACGCCGGCGGCCAGCTCACCCACCGCGCGTTGCTGCACCACCGCGACGACATCGCCGTCGATCTGCGCCGGGAGCGCGCGCAGCAGCTCGCGACAGTAGGTCTGGACCCCGCTGCCGCTCGCGTGCAACGCGAGCGCGTTCAGAACGATGCGCGGTCGCACGTGACAACGATCCCTAGTAACAGCCAGAAGAAGAAGTCCATCGGGAAAATCTCGAAGTACGTGGCGACGAAGCACGCGGCCATGATCCCGAGGATGTGTGCGGTGAGCCCTTCGGCCAGCGCCTGCTCGCGCCCCGTGAGCCGGGTCGCCGACGCGCGCGCCGTCAGGAACGCCGAGACGATCAGGAAGATGAAGAAGAACAGTCCGACGACGCCGATCTCGAAGCTCGTCTTGAAGTACTGATTGTCGGGCTGGTACGCGTTGACGAGCTTCTTCAGCGCTTCGGCTTTCTCCGCGGCCGATCCCGCCGTCCCGATGCCATGGCCGAGCGGACCGAAGATCTGCGAGATGTTGCTCGTCCAGCTCTGCGAACGCTCACCGAAGCTCGTGCCCGACAACGCCGGTGTCGCAAAGTCGCCGGGCAGGACGACGAGCGCGAGCAACGCAATCGGTGCTCCGAGGAGAAGCCACTTGTACCGGGTGAGCGCCATGTAGACGAGACCGATGCCGACGACGAGCCACGCGCCCCGGACGAACGAAAACACGAGACCGGTGGCGACGATCGGCAACGTGGCGAAGAACAGAATGCTTCGCAACCGCCGCGGCTCGCGCATCGCGACCGACAGGCCGATCACGATGACCATTGCGAGATAGAAGCCGAAGTCGAACGGCAGCTTGAACGTGGAGAA
Source organism: Acidimicrobiia bacterium (assembly GCA_038240075.1). Lineage (GTDB taxonomy): Bacteria > Actinomycetota > Acidimicrobiia > IMCC26256 > PALSA-610 > DATBAK01. Next base: position 40,329 of record JBBSEC010000001.1, on the reverse strand, counting down.
CGAGCGCAGGAAACCGCCCGTGAACCGCACCGTCGAGTTGTAGCTGTAGCCGAGCGCGACCAGGCGGGGCGCGCCCACGATCTGCTGCCAGATCCCGACGAGGGCGGTGATCACGCCGTTCACCATGATGATCGTGATCACGCCGTCGCGTTCGCGCTCGTCGAGCGGAAGCATCCAGACGAGCACGGCCATGAGCGCCCAGAAGAAGCCGATCTTGATCCCGAGCTCGGCCTGGGTCCCGCGCACGATCGCGGCCGAGATGAGCGCGACACCGAAGTACGCGACGAACGGCTGGACGACGCTCGGCCGCTTGTAGCGCGGCCGCGGCTTGCCGACGACGCCCAGGACCGTCCAGAGGAGCGTGTAGAGCGCGATCGACTCCTTCCAACCGGACGGGATCGGCAGCACAACGTCGAGACCCCAATACGGCACCAATGCGACGAGCATGAGCACACCGCGCTGCGGTCGGTCTGCGATCGCGAGACCGACCGGCGCCGCGAGCAACGCGACGATGATGAGCGGTGCGTGCGCGATGAGTTGATCCATGAACGGATCGAAGAGGACACCGGGGAGGATGAGAGCCCCGATCGTGTACACCGACAGCGCGCCGGCGACCACGACGACGAGAACGAGTCGTCGGCGCGCCGGGGCCAGCTTCGGGATCGGCGGCGCGAGCATGGCCACGGCAGGGTACCGCCGCGCGGTGCATCACAGCGTGCACCGAATCGGCAAAGTCGGCGCTTACACTCCGCGCCGTGGATCTGGCCGATCACCTGCGCGTCGTACGTACGAACTGGTGGAAGATCCTCATTGTCGCGGTCGTCGTCGGTGGTCTCGCGTACGCGTACAGCGCGAGCAAGCCCAAGATCTACGCCGCTCATCAGTTGCTCAGCGTCGCCAGCCAAGACATCAACAGCGCGCAGACCGTCGACCCGAACCAGATCGACGTCCGAACGACGTACTACTCCGTGGTCGGGAACACCCCGGACATCGCGACGGCCGCGCGTGCCCACGCGAAGCTCACGGCGGAGCTCACGGTCGACGAGATGCTCTCCGACATCAAGGTCACCGCGACCGGCACGACCGGCATCCTCCAGGTGAGCACCACCGGCCGCACATCGGTGCAGGCCGTGGAGATCGCGAGCGGAGTGTCGTTCGCGCTGCACGAGCTCGTGAACAGCCAGCAGGAAGCTCAGCTCAGAGTCCAGCGGGCCACGCTCAACAAATCGATCACCGCGCTCCAGCAGTCCCTGACCACGCCCGATGTCAAGAACAGCGTCGATTTGACCAACTTCGTCCGCCAGGAGATCGCGACCGCGCAGCAGACGCTCCTCACGCTCCAGCCCACGGGTTTCCAGGTCAGCGCGCTCACCGAGCCGATCCCGAGCGCCGGTCCGGTATCGCCGCACCCGAAGAAGGCCGGGCTGCTCGGCTTCCTGGTCGCGCTCATCCTCTTCGGTGAAGGTCTGGTGGTCCTGCGGGCGTTCGGCGACCGGTTCGCCCGCACGAACGACGTCGAGCAGATCACGAGCTTCACCGGGCTCCCGGTGCTCGCGATGGTGCCACGCGGTCGAGGTCCCGACGTCGTCGAGGCGTTCCGGACGCTGCGGACGAACCTGATGTTCCTCGAGGGCGCGGGTCGGCCGCGCACGATCGCCGTCGTCAGTCCGAACCCCGGTGCCGGCAAATCGTTCTCGGCGGTTCACCTCGCGGAGTCGGCCGTTGCCGTCGACGCGACCGTCGTGCTCATCGACGCCGACCTGCGCCGCCCCGTGTTGCACTCGCGGTTGCGCACCGATCGCGAGCCCGGTCTCAGCAACGCACTCCGCGGCACCGATCTGCAGTCGGCGTTGCACCGCGTCGAAGGCATCCCGAACCTGAAGCTCATCCCGAGCGGCTCGCCCGTGAACGACACCGTCGGAGTGCTCGGAGGCCGCGCCTTCCGACACGTGCTCGACTCGCTCGACACCGCCGAGCTCGTCGTCGTCGACACGCCTCCGGGCGCGGTGTACGCCGACGCGCTGGCCGTCGCCGCGCAGTGCGACGCAACGCTGTTGGTGCTCGACGCCAAGTCGACCCGGCGACGCGCGGCGCGCACCCTGATCGACTCGCTCGAGCGCACGGGCGCCACCCTCATCGGCGTGGTCGTCAACAACGCCCAAGTCAACCGCCGCGATACGTACGAGCGCGGCTAAACGGGTCTTGCTCGGTTACACGCGGCGCAGGCGTGAGCGAAGCGAACGTCAAGCTCGCCAGCGAGCGACGGACGGACACAGTGCGACGTACGCGAAGGACGAGCGGTAGAAGCGAGCGAGAAGTTGCCGAGTGAGCGAATGAAGGTGGCTCTGGTACACGAGAAGTTCACCGTGTACGCGGGCTCGGAACGCGTCGTCGAGCAGCTGCATCTGATGTGGCCCGACGCGCCGATCTTCACGACGGTGTGCGACCCCGAGACGCTCGGACCGATCCTGCGCGACGCCGATGTGCGTACCAGCCCGCTGCAAAAGCTCTATCGCGGTGGCGATCAGTACGCGCACCTGCTGCCGTTGCTCCCCGTCGCGATGCGACACCTCGACATCAGCGGCTACGACCTCGTGATCACGAGTCATCACGCGTTCGCCAACCGAGTCCACCCGAAGCCCGACACCCCGATCGTGTCCTACGTGCACACACCCGCGCGCTGGATCTGGGAGGCCCAGACCCGCCGTCACGAGATCGGCGGCACCGCCGGACGCGCGGTGCTCGGCGCGTTCGCAGCGACCCAGAAGGGACCCGACCGCCGGGCCGCGCAGCGACTCACCGGCATCGTCGCCAACTCGCACTACGTCGGCGACCGGATCCGCCGGTGGTGGGGACGCGCGTCGACCGTCGTCGCGCCACCCGTCGACACCGACTTCTTCACACCCGCCGCGCCCGGCACCGCGACCCGGGGCGACTTCTTCCTCGTCGCGGGACGACTCGTGCCCTACAAGAGGCCTGAGCTCGCGGTCGCCGCGGCAACCCGGGCCGGCGTCAAGCTCATCGTGGCCGGAGACGGCCGCGCGCGCGGCGCCGTCGAGGCGGACGCGGGACCGACCGTCGAGATCCTCGGTCGGGTCGACAACGACACCATGCGCGACCTCTACCGCAACTGCCGGGCCCTCCTCTTCCCGGGCGAGGAGGACTTCGGGATCATGCCGGTCGAGGCCCAGGCGTGCGGGGCCCCGGTGGTCGCCCGCGCCGTCGGTGGCGTACTCGACACGGTCCTGCCGGGAACAACCGGTGTCCTCTACCCCGCGACGACCGATACAGATCATGTGGACACACTCAGCCAGGTACTCCGCGACTTCGACGACGACGCCTTCGACCGGTCGGCCATCCGCGCCCATGCCGAGGATTTCGCGCCCGCCCGCTTCCGCGAGGGATTCGCGGCGGCCGTCGCCGCCGCGTCCGGCGGCCCGACGTGAGCGGTGAGCACGTCGTGAACGGCGAGCGCGCGGTGAAGCGCGAGCACCCGGGCCGGACCGTCGTCGGACTGCTCGCCGGACCGACGCTCGGTCCTGGCGACAGCGAGGTGCTCGACGCGCTCGAGTGCGCACAGGCGCGCGGCTGGACCGTGCGCGTCGCCGCGCCGGCCGGACCGACCGTCGACGTCACCGCGCGGCGCCGGCTGACCCATCGCGACGTCCCCGATCTCGAGCCGTGGTCACCGTCGACCCTCGGCACCAGTGCCGCGCGGCGCCGCGCCAACCGCGGTGCCGACGACCTGCACGACGCGATCGCACACGCCGACGTGGTCATGACCGCGAGCCTCGACGCGCTCGCCGCGCTCTGCCTCACCGTTCCGAGTGGTGCCGACGCGACGCGGCCGCGTCCGAAGGTCGCGTGGCTGGCCGCGGAGCCCGTGACCGGACGGCGGGCCCGCGCGTTGCTCGCGGGCGTCGCACCGTCGGTCGATCTCGCGCTCACCTCGGGTCGCGTCGCCGGCGCGGCGGCCGAGTCCGTATCGGTTCCCACGGCGCGCGTCGACGACGCGTGCGAGGCGGTCGTCTCCGACCGCGTGATCGACGCGATCGACCGGCTCGCGAGCAGCGAGCGCGAGAGCAAGCATCGACTCGGCGATGCGGCAACCGTCCGCCCGTCCGTGGTCTTCGCGGTCCCCGACTTCGAGCCCACGATCGGTGGAACAACCCGCCAGACCCGCAACCAGGCCGAAGCCCTCGCGGCTCGCGGCGGTGCGGTCACGATCGTGACGCAACGGCTCGATCGTGGCTGGCCGAGCCGTGAGCAACGCGGAGCCGTGACCGTGCGCCGGCTCGGGCCGACGGGCCGCGACGGCATCGCAATGAAGCTTCTGGTGCTGCGCATCGCGTGGTGGCTCCGCCGGCACCGCACCTCGATCGACGTCGTCCAGGTGATCATGTACCCCGACTTCGTGATCAGCGCGTGGCTGGCCGGCGTGTCGAAACGGACCGTCATGTGCTGGGCCGGGCTCGGCGACGCAACCGATGTGCTCACGCCGACGCGTCGTCCGTTGCGCGCGTTGGTGCGCGCGGCACGACGACGGGTCATGCGACGCACGATGCATGTCGCGCTGACTCCCGCGCTGCAGAACGAACTGACGGCCCTCGGCATCCAGAAGGTCGCCGTGATCCCGACGCCCGTCGACATCGAGCGGTTCCAACCGCCGACAGCGACGCAACGCGCCGACGCGCGCCGCGAGCTCGGGATCGGCGACGACCAGTTCGCCGTGCTCTACACCGGCCATCTGCGAGCGCTGAAGCGGGTCGAACGGTTGATCGACGCATTCGCGCTCCAAGTGCGCGCCGGTGTCGACGGACGGTTGTTCCTCGCCGGCGACAGCCGCGCCGACCTCGAAGACCGCGGCACGGCGTTGCGCGCCCAGGTGAAGCGGCTCGGCCTCGAAGACCGCGTCGAGTTCCCCGGCGCGGTCCCCGACGTTCGGCCGTACCTCCACGCGGTCGATGCGTTCGTGCTCCCGTCCGACCGCGAGGGTCTCTCGAACAGCCTCCTCGAGGCACTGGCCTGCGGCGTCCCCTGCGTCGCGCCGGCAAGCGCGGGCGGCGATCAGGTGCTCGATCCGTCGTCGGGCATCGTCCCGCCGAGCAACGATCCCCGCGATCTCGCCGCTGCGCTCGCGCGCCTGCAGGACCCGGAGCTGCGGGACCGTCTCCGCACCGGCGCCCGCCTCGCCGCCGAGCGCTACAGCCTCGACGCCGTCACCAACCGTTACGAGACCCTCTACCGCGACCACACGTCGCGGTAACGACTGACGAGCAACTCAGACTCGCGAGTCTTCGGGAGAACGCGCCGCGAACCACGCCGCGATGCCCGGCATGTGTTGCTCGAAGTTGCCGGGCGCCGAGACGTTGAGCATCCCGGCCCGCTCCGACCCTCGGTTCTCGAAGGCGTGGACGACGTTGCCGGGCACGAGCACGAACGACCCGGTGGTCGCCTCCGTCCACTCGGTACCCACCATCACGTGCATGGTGCCGGCGAGGACGTAGAACACGTCGTCGTCGGGATGCGAATGCGCGTCGGGCCCCTTGGTGTGCGGCTCGAGCCACCATTCCGAGATCGAATACCGCTGCTCGGTCTCCACGCCGCCGGCCTTGAAGACCGCCGAGGCGCGATCACCCATCGGGTACGACCGACCCTCGCCCGGTCCCAGCACCACCGGACGTCGTGCCGCGGTGTTCTCGCTGTGGGTCGTCATCTCTGCTCCTTCGCGAAGGGCACGGGCCGGTGGTCGCCGCCGGGGCCGGGCGTGACGTGGACGAGCTGCCGCGGAGGCCCGCCGGTCGGCGCGATGAAGCACGCCTCCCCCGTGCTCCTCAACCCCACGACCCGCTCCGCAGGATCGAACACCACCCCAACCGGAATCGCCGTCGTGCCACCTTGATCAGTCATGTCCATCTTCGCTCTTTCCCGCGCGCCCGCCGCAGTTCGCGAGTTTCTCCGGCACCGGCGCCGCCACAAGCGAAGCGACGCGGTCCCACCCACGCGGCGCCGACGTGAGCGAAGCGAACGTCAAGCTCGCCAGCGAACGCCCAAGCCTCCACCGACGCTCCGAGCGCGGGACGCCGAGGCGAAGCTTCAGCGGCGCAGAAGTGAGCGAGTGGTCACGGCGTGATCGCGTCGACGATGCGGGCGCCGCTGACCGGGTTGGCGTAGCCGGCGTCGCCGAAGCTGTGCACGGCGCCGTTGACCTCGGCCAGCCAGTACCCGCGCCCGCTCGGCGTCGCCGCGACCCCGACGATCGATGACGACACCGTTGCGGCAGCCGACCCGTAGAACTTGGCGTCACCGAAGCTGAACATGCCGCCGTCGCTCGCGACCATCCAGTACCCGTGACCGGCGTGGGTCGCGGCGATGCCGACGATCGGACGGTTGAGGTGGATGGCGCCGGTCGAGCCGTAGAACCGCGCGTCGCCGAAGCTGAAGATGCCGCCGTCGCTCGCGACGAGCCAGTAGCCGTGACCGGTCGGCGTCGCGGTCATGCCGACGATCGGACGATTGAGATGCATGGCGCCGGTCGAGCCGTAGAAGCCGGCGTCACCGAAGGAGAAGATGCCGCCGTCGCCGCCGACGGTCCACACCCCGCGCGCGTCGGGGGTACGGGCCGATCCGGTGATGGGTTGATTGAGCGCGAGACCACCGTGGGCGGGAACGGCCCGGCCGCCGGTCGAGAAGAGTCGGGCGTCGGAGCCGACGAGCCACGGACCGTTGGCCGCCCGGCCGCTGACGACGTGTGGCGACGCGCTGTGCAGCAGCGCGGTGAACGTGCCGAGCGCGGGCTTGGCCGAACCGTCGGAACGCAGCACGCCCATGTTGTCCCAGACGTTGCTGCGATCCGCGCTGATGTCCTTCCAGTCGTACCAGAAGAGGTTGCCCGTGAAGGGCAGGTTGTCCCAGGCGCTGACCGCCTGCGCGGCCATCGCCGACTGCTCGGCTTCACTCACGGCCTGCGAGCCGGTACCGGTTCCCCAACCGATCTCCGTGCCCCAGATCTGCTTCGCACCGTCGCCGTGCGCGGCCATGATCGAGTGGGTCTCCGACATCATGTAGAAGGTGTTCCACGACGCGGGGTACGTCGGTGCGTACGGGAACGAGTACGGGTGGATGCCGACGGCCTGCACGTACGGACCTCCGCCGTTCGCGTAGATCCCGGCGATGAACTCGTTGGGTGCAACCGAGGTGCCGGCGACGTCGATCGCGGGCGACACGCCCGCGCTGACGACGAACGCCGAGGCGTCGACCGAGTGGATCGCCGAGGAACCGAGGCGCAGCAACTGCGTGTAGCGCACGACGTCGGGCTGCGGTGCCCAGAAATCGCGCATGTTGGGCTCGTTCCAGATCTCCCAGTTGTGCACGCCGAGCGGCGCGTACCGTTGCGCCGCCGCGGCGACGAACTCCGCGAACGCGGTCGGGTCGGTCGGCTGGAAGTGATCGGTGGTGCCGGCCGGGCGATCCCATGCCGGCGTGTACGCGACCATCGCGAGGAGGTGGATGCCGCGCGCGTTCGCGGCGGCGACGAGACGGTCGGCGGGTGCCCACGAGTACTGGCCGCGTCCGGCGGCTTCGAGCCCCGACCACGGGAAGTCGACCCGCAGCCAGCGCGATCCGGTCGCGGCGACGCCGTCGAGCTCGCGATCGAGGTCGGCACCGCTGAGGTACATGGCCTGCTCGCCGTTGAAGCCCACCGACAAACCGACGGTCGCGTTGGCCGTGATCGACGCCGACGTCGCGACAGCGGGCTGTGTCATGGCAGCCGTCGCGCGGTGAGCGACGCGGGTGTTCGACGCGAACGATCCTGTGGTGGCACCCGCGGCAACCGCGGCACCTCCGCCGAGCATGGCGATCAGCGCTACAAAAGCCGCGATTCGTCTTCCCAGCATGAACGGATCTCCCAGCGTCGGCGATGTACCCGACTCTCCGCGTCGACCACGTCCAGCGCGCGCTTGAGTGCCCAAGGTGCGCGTACCCGCATCTCACCCGCACGCGTCCGCACCGGGTGACGCGGCGCGCGCGGTTCACTTCACGGGAAGTCCCCAACCCGGCGCCGCGCACCTCATAGCCTGCGGATGCACGCCGATAGGTGATTGCAACGTGCCGACCGCCCCCGCGATCGAGGTCCGTCCGAGGGTCTGTTCTCCGTGTCGGTCGGAAACGTCAATGAACGTCCCTCTGTCGGAGGGGGCCCAGGAGCACCGTGGCGAAGCCATCGAGCACAGCTTCCGCATCGGAGCGACGCCTCCGCGTCATCTCCCGACGACCGGGTGGCGACGACGAGACCGGCGGCAACGGAGCGCGCGGCGGCTCGGACGCGCTCCAGATCGTTCCGCCGCCCCGACGCCGCGACCGTCGCCCGGCCGCGATCGCGGCCACCGTCGTCTTCGGCGGCGACCTCATCGCGCTCGGCATCGCGATGCTCATCACCGGACCGGCGGGCACCGCGAACGTGACGTACGCGATCTTCGCCGTCGTCGGTTTGCTCGCGTCAGGTGCCTACCGACTGCGCATCAGCCTGAGCGCGCTCGACGAAGCACCGCGACTCGCGACCGTGTTGGCCGTGCCGTTGCTGCTCCTCGCTCCGTTCGCGCACTCGACCCAGTCCCGTCTGCTCTGGCAGGCCGTGCTCACCGTTGTTCTCGTCGTCGTGTCGCGCGCGATCGGCTACTCGTTGTTGCGTCGCGCTCGTCGACGTGGTCTGCGTGAAGCGACCGTCGTCGCGGGCACCGGTCATGTCGGTGTCGAGCTCGCGAACCTCATCATCATGCATCCGGAGTACGGCCTGGAGCTGACCGGTTTCGTCGGTTCGCCGTATCCCGGTCTGCCGCGTCCGCTCATCGGCGACATCGACGACCTCGAGCGCGTCATTGGTCCGCACGGGATCCGGCGCGTGCTCGTCGCGTTCGGTCCGACGCGCGAGTCGGAGCTCGTCGGTGTCCTGCGCACCGCGGTGCTGCGCGACGTCGAGGTGCATGTCGTGCCGCGCTTCTTCGAAGTCGGCGTGGCTCCGCGCGGACCCGACGTCGACGACCTCTGGGGCATCCCGATCTACCGCATGCGACAAGCAGCGCTGCGCGCACGCGTCTGGCGCTTCAAGCGCACCGTCGACATCGTGCTCTCCGCGATCCTCCTCGTCGTCACGGCGCCGGTGATGGCGGCCGCCGCGCTCGCCGTGAAGTTCGGGAGCAAGGGACCGGTGCTGTTCCGTCAGGGCCGCATCGGGCAGTACGGCGAGGAGATCGCCGTCTTGAAGTTCCGCACCCTGCCCGCCGACCACGTCGACAACGCCTGGAACGCAGGGAACGACCAGTACAACGCCGTGGGGCGCCTGTTGCGGCGCACGAGCATCGACGAGCTCCCGCAGCTCTGGAACGTGCTGCGGGGCGACATGAGCCTCGTCGGGCCCCGGCCCGAGCGGGGGTACCTGGTCGAGCAGTTCAACACCTCGGTCTCGGGCTACCGCGACCGTCACCGCCTCCCCGTCGGCCTCACCGGCTGGGCCCAGGTGCACGGCCTGCGCGGCGACACGTCGCTGCGCGAACGCGTTCGTTTCGACAACCAGTACATCGAGCACTGGTCGCTCTGGCGCGACGTCGTCATCCTCATCCGTACGGTCAGCGCGAGCTTCCGCGGACCGACGCCGATGTCGCAGCCGGAGAGCGTGTCGCGCAGCGACGGCTCGGCCGCACCGCACGACACGCCGGCGGCCGAAGGCGGCGGGTAGCAGGCAACGCGCACACGCAGCTCGAACACTCGTACGAACGCGAAACGGCGGACCGCATGCGGTCCGCCGTTTCTTGCGAATGACAACGGTGTTGTTTCCACCGTGTCGATCAACCGTACCGATCAATGTCTGCGATCGACCCGCCTGCGATCGACCGGGTGTCGGTCAACCGCGGTGCTCGAGCAGTGTGCTCAGGCGCCGACGGCCTTCCGGCGACCGGACCGCACGAGTGCGGTGCCACCGGCAACAGCACCGATGCCGATCAACGACAAGCCGACGACGTCGCCACCCGTGAAGGGCAAGCTCGAGTCGGGCGAGGTCGATTCGGCGGAGACCTTCGTGGTCGGCGTGGGGACGCTCGTCTTCCCGCCGCAGTTTCCGCCGCCGTAGTTGTTGCAGTCTGCGAAGGCGTGGACCGGCATGGCAATCGCGGCGCCCGCGACAATCCCGCCGGCAGCTGCGAGTCGCAGGATCCGATTGCGAATGGTGCTCATGTCTGTGTGCCCTCCCAGGTACTGTGCCACGGAGTGTAGCGGTTTCAGCGCTCGCCGACAAGCTTTATCGGGCCCCAGTGTGGAAATTGCCGCCCAATGTTTCTCCCGAAACGCTGTGGTCACCATACCACTCTCCGCGCGAGATCATCGCTCCAGGCCAACTGTGGCGCCATCCAGGCGATCGCGGGAACGCGCGCCGAGGGGTCGAAAAGCATCGAGCGGACCGCTGCGGGCAACGTCAAGCGTGCGACCACGGACAGTGACTGCCCGCGCGAAACCTGGACGTATGCCGCGACGACCTGACTCGGTCCGTCGGGGCCTGCGGTCACGAACGGAGCGGCCTTGCCGTCAACCTCGAGGTGGATGTCCCCGGCGTACCGGGGCAACTCGAAGGTGGCGTACGCCTGGTAGAGACCCGCGGCCGAGCCGACTGCGCCCGGATAGGGGCCCTGCACATAGGTCGGCAGCCCGGTCGCCGGGGTGACGTTTTCGAGCCGAAGCTGGATCGTCATGTCCCAGCCCGCGGGGTTCGCCTTCGACGTGGCGGCCGTGGCGCCCTTCTCGACCCGGACGCTGCCGTGGATGTTGATGAACTGGTCGAGCTTGTTGCCACCACGGCTCTGGAGGCCGACCAGCGTGGCGTCGGGCTCGACCACGCCGCTGATCCCCGCGGCGACCCACCCGGCCTGCTCGCCCGCGTGTGCCGACCAGGCCAGGAGATGGCGGCCCTGCGCGGCGCCCCGGAGGTCGTCGATCAGGTCGGCAGCATGCCAGCCTCCCGAGTTCAGGTTCGCGAGCGCCCCGTGGGCGATCTCGCCGAGGCGGTCACGCCGGGACTTCTGGTCGGGATAGCCGACGGTCCCGAGGTACTGCTTCAGCATCACGTCGTTCAGCACCTGGTCGGACGACATCGTGGTGCCGTCGGGGAGGTGGACGGGCCCGGTCGCCTCGAGCAGGTCCTTCAGCGCCACGACGTCGAGCGCGAGGACCCCGTCGACCGAGTGATGGGTCGCGGCCTTCCACATCTTCGAGGCCAGCTCGGCCTGCGAAGGGAACTGCGGCGAGACCCCGACGTTGCGCCACTCGACGTTGGGGTGGAGGAACCCCCACCGCCCGGCCAGATCGCCCGTGAGCGGGACCGACCCGGCCGGCACGGGGAAGTTCTCGAAGGTCCCGATCGTGTCGAGCTTCAGGCTGCCCTTGTCGACCGACAGCATGCCGATCTGCAGGAAGGCGCCCGACCCGTCGCGCATCTCGGCGTTGTTGCCGGCCAGCACGAGATAGCGGCTCGGCCCCTGCAGGAAGTCGACGAGCCCGTGCGAGGCGTCCTGGAGCTGGCTGATCGCGTGCCGGAGGTCGCCGAGGCGGGTCGCGAACTTGGTCCGCGCCGACTCCAACGGCCCGATGAGATGGCTGGGCCCGAGATCGACGGTTTTGAGCTGGTTCGCGGAGTCGTCGGCGATCGTGGCCACGTGCTTCACGAGCGTGACCCGCTCCGGCCCGACCGGATGGCCCGCGTTCACGGCGTCGCGCGCGCCGTCGACCGCCGTGATCCCGATCGAGACGACCCGGGCGGCGGAGCCCGTGAGGGTGTCGACCGAGTCGATCTGGCGACCAATGACGGGAACGAACCGCAGCGGCAGCACGAACGGTGAGCGCACCCGCTTCCGGGCGCGACGGAAGTCGGCCCCGGCCTCCCGCAGCTGGGCGACGCCGCCGCCGCGCAGCAACTGGCTCGGCGTGAGGTCCTGCTGCACGCGCTCGAGGGTGTCGATGCCCCTGCGGGTGTCGGTCCGGGCGTGGATCAGGGCCAGCGCGACGAACGCCCCCCACACCGCGAGCAGCGCGAGCACTCCGACGATCACGAGACGTCGGCGGGTGCGGCGGGCACCGCGCGCCCTCGTGGCGGTCATCGCCTGCATCGTAGGGGCGGTGTCGCCGGTGTCCGACCATCCGGTCTCAGCTGGACCATAGGCTCGCCCGCAGTGGAAAGCGCCGAAGAAGACGAGCTGCCGCGGGTCACGCTCGCCCACCTGCGCGGGGCCGAGACCATGTGCCGACGCCGCCTGGCGCGCGAGCACGCCGGGCTGCGCGGTCGCTGGAGCCCGTCGCCGCGCTATGCCGTCGGCAACCGCGTCGTCGAGGACGCCCGGGTCGCGCACGCCGAGCTCCGGACACCGCACGCCCGCGACTTCCCGACCCCGACCGACCTCTTCCCCGAGCAGCAAGCCGTGTATCGAGCCGCGGCCGGAGGCTACGTGGCGCTGTTCGGCGAGCGCCCGGCCGTCGCGGTGACGGTCGACGCCTGGGAGACCGAGCTTGCCGAGCTCGAGGTCCGGCTCGTGGGCTCGCTCGGCCTGGCGCTCGAGACCGCTGACGGATCGCCGGAGCTGCGCTCGCTCCGACTCGGCGTCGCCGGCAACCGGCCGCTGATCGACGACGGTGAGCGCCGGGTCCTGGTCGTGCGCAGCGCGGCGTGGGTCGGTGTCCGGCCCCTGCGGCTCGTCGTCGCCGACCTCCTCGCCGGCGCGGTCGTGGAAGAGGAGCTCGACGTCGCCGCCGCGCTGCCCGAGGCGCTCGAGTGGGTCACCGCACGCGTGGAGGTGGTGAGGGCACGCGCGGCCGATCCGGTTCCGAAGGCGGGCGCGGAATGCCGCGGCTGCCCCTACGTACCCGGCTGCCGGGCCCACGAGGCGTGATGGCGACCAACGTCCGCGCGACGGGCCGCGACCAACTGCTGCCCCAGATCGTCACGCTCACCCCGACGGCGTACGACACGTGGAAGCGCTGCCCGCGCGAGTACCTGCTGTCGCACGTGTTGGGTGTGCCGACGAGCGACGAGATCCGACCGACCGACCATGGTCTGCTGCTGCACGAGCTGCTACGCGTCGTCCACGAGCAGGGGACGTGCCGCGACCTCGACCACGTGCGCGACGTGCTCGCCGGTCACGGCGTCGACGACCAGCACTTCGGCGGCATGTTCGAGCGCCACGCGCGCCGGTGCCCCACCGACGCGGGCGTCGGCGCGCACGAAGTCGACCTGGCGCGCTTCCACCGCATGCCCGCGCCGATGTTCATGGTGACCGCGCGCATCGATGCGATCTGGGTGCACGACGGTTTCCTCGACGCGCGCGACTACAAGAGCGGCGCGCGTTGGTACGAGCGCGTCGCCGACGACCCTCGCGCCCGCATCCAGGCGTTCGTCCTCGATCAGTACGCGCAGCGACGGCAGTTGCGCCTCCGGCTCCGTTACGAGCACCTCGCGGCCGAGGTCGACGACGACCCCGAACCGTTCGAGCCCGACGACGACGACCTCGTGGCGATCGAAGAAGAGCTGCGGGTCATGGTCGCCGAGCTGTGGGCGGTCGAGGAGTGGAACGGGGTCGCCGACGCCGCGGTCTGCTCGTGGTGTCGCTTTCGTTCCATCTGCACCGACAGCGCGGCCGCGGGAGAGCCGGGTTGGCCGGTGCTCGCGCTCGCCGAATCGAACGAGCGCGACACATGATCGACCCGCGCACACCCGTCGTCGTCGGAGTCGGCGAGGTCGACCAACGCGCCGATCCGCTCGCTGCACGCGAGCCAATCGCGCTGTTCGCCGACGCCGTACGCGCGGCCGACGCCGACACCGGTCGCCCGGGCTCGTTGCTGTCGCGTGCCGACACCGTGGCCGCGGTCCAGATCGTCTCGTGGCCGTACGCCGATGCCGGTGCCCGCGTCTCCCGGGAGCTGGGCATCGAACCGCGTCGCACCGTCATGAGCACTGTCGGCGGCAACAGCCCGCAACTGCTGGTCAACGAGATGGCGGCCGACATCGTGGCGGGCACGGCCGACGTCGTCGTCATCGGGGGCGGCGAGTCGATGCACGCGCGCTGGCGAGCGCGCCGCGAGCCGCGGGTGCACCTCGAATGGCCGGTCGACGACGGAACCCCGTGCCCGAACATCATCGGTGACCCGCGTCCCGGAACCAACGACTTCGAGCAGGCCCACTGGGCGGTCGCGCCCACGCACGTCTACCCGCTCTTCGAGACCGCGCTCCGGGCCGCGGCCGGTCGCACCGTCGACGAGCATCAGGCCGCGGTCGGAGCGCTGTGGTCGCGTTTTGCCGCGGTCGCCGCGGCCAACCCGCACGCGTGGTCACGCACCCCGTACTCCGCGGCCGAGATCACCGAGCCCACACGCGACAACCGCATGGTCGTGTTCCCGTACACGAAGCGGATGTGCGCCAACATCGACGTCGATCAGGGCGCCGCCGTGTTCCTCTGCTCGTACGAAGCCGCTCGCGACGCCGGCATCGCCGACGACCGCATGGTGTTCCTGCACGCCGGCGCCGACGCGCACGACCACTGGTTCGTCACCGAGCGGGCCGCGCTCGCGGAGGCTCCCGCGATCGGTGTCGCGACGCGCGCGGCGCTCGCAGCCGCCGGCGTCGGGATCGACGACATCGCCCGCTTCGATCTCTACTCCTGCTTCCCGGCCGCGGTGGAGATGGCGATGCACGAGCTCGGGCTGCGCGGAGCCGAGCACGGCGACGAGCGTCCGCTCACGGTCACCGGCGGGCTCGGATTCGCGGGCGGTCCGGTCAACAACTACCCCACCCACGGCATCGCGCGCATGGTCGACGCGTTGCGCGCCGATCCCGGCTCGTTCGGGTTGACGACCGCGCTCGGGTGGTACGCGACGAAGCATTCGGTCGGTGTCTGGTCGAGCCGGCCCCCGGAACCGTTCGTCCGCGTCGACCCCGCGGTCACGCAGGCCGAGGCCGACGCGCTCCCTCGTCGGGAGCCTTCGGGTCTGTTCGACGGCACGATGACGATCGAGGCCACCTCGGTGGTCATGGAGCGCGACGGTCGACCGTCGGCCGCGATCGTCGCGGGCCTGCTCCCCGACGGACGCCGGGGTCTCGCGAACTCCCGCGATCCTGAGGTGATGACCGCGATGACCCGCGAAGCCTGGGAAGGGCGCACGGTCGACATCACGAACGACGGCGCCACGAATCAGCTGCACTGAAGCCGCTCGCGTACGCTGAGCGCATGCCTGTGAGCCGCGCGAGTGCCCTGCGACGCGGCTTCACCCGGCGTTGCGCGCGTTGCGGCTCGGGAAAGCTGTTCCACCACTGGGTCACGATGGTGCCCGACTGCCCACGCTGCGGGCTCCACTTCGAACGCGAGCAGGGCTACTGGGCCGGGGCGCTCGCGATCAACATCTTCAGCGTCTTCGCGGTGTTCGCGGTGACCTTTGCGATCGCGATGACCCTCACCGTCCCCGATGTCCCGATCCCGTTGATGCTCGCGATCTTCGTTCCGCTCATGGTGCTCGGACCCATCATCTGGTACCCGTTCTCGAAGACGATCTGGGTCGCGGTCAACCGCGCGCTCATTACGCAGCTCGACGGCGGCCAGGCGCTCGACGACCAGAACCACATCTGACCCGAGCGTGGTCGCTCACTGCAGCCCCTGGTACTGCACCTGTGTCGTATGCGTCATAGATGCATGACCAGGGAGTGTTCGTGCCGGTTCAGGCCGGTGGGCGCAGGTCGACCGTGAGCGTGAGGATGCCGTCGTCGATCGACCAGGTCGCGTCGGAGAGAATGGCGAAGTCGAGGTAGTCGGTCTGCGCGGCGTCGATGAAGCGCTGTCGATCCGGACCGGCGACCGGCGGCAACGGCCGGTTCTTCACGGCCTCCGCGCGTTCACGGAACCGGGCCAACATCGTGTCGACATCGAGTTCGTCAGCCATCCCTCGACGCTACCGCCACGTCGAGCCGCGCGCGACGAGGGCGCGGGGGCGGCCGCTGAGGTCGTCGCGCACCGCGACGTCGCCAAAACCCGCGGCCGTCGCGAGCGCCGACGCGGGCTCCGACTGGTGGGGAGCGATCTCGATCACGAGTGACGCGCCGGTCGCGAGCCAGCTCGGCGCGGCGCGCACCAACTCCTGGATCGCCTCCAGGCCCGTCGGTCCGCTGACGAGTGCGGCGCGGGGCTCGTAGCCGACGACCTCGGTCGGGAGCGACGCAACCTCGTGCTCTGCGATGTACGGAGGGTTGGCAACCACGAGCGCGAGCTCGCCGCGAAGATCGTCAGGGAGCGCGTCGAACCACGAGCCTTCGCAGAGGCGCACGCGCGTCTGGCCGCAGCCGGCCACGTTCGCCCGCGCGACCTCCAACGCGTCGGCGCTCACGTCGCTCGCCCACACCAGCGCGTCGGGAAGCTCGGCCGCGAGCGCGAGCGCGATCGCGCCCGACCCGGTGCCGAGATCGGCGATCGACGCGTTGGTCAACGCGTTGAACGCGGCGCGTCCGCCGCGACGAAGACCGACGCGCGCGGCTTCCTCGAGTGCGGCCTCGACGACCCACTCCGTCTCGGGCCGGGGAATCAACACGCGCGGGTCGACCAACAAGTCGAGGTCGCGGAACGCCCACGAACCGAGCGCGTACTGCAGCGGCTCGCCGCGCACGCGACGGTCGACCATCGCGTCGAGGTGCGCCTGCGCGTTCGCGTGCGGCGCACGCTCCGAGATCGACATCCATTCGATGCCCTCGTATCCCGACGCAGCCTCGGTGAGCCAGCGCGCCTCTACGTCGGCCGAAGCCACGCCCGCCTCGGCGAGCCGCCGGGCGATCGACACGCGCTGACTCGCCCAACTCGGACGGGTCGCGCTCATTCGCCGCCGAGCTGGCGCTGACGCTCGTCGGCCTTCAGCGCGTCGATGAACTCGTCGAGGTCGCCGTCGAGCACGCGGTCGAGCGCGTAGACGGTCAAGCCGATGCGGTGGTCGGTGACCCGGTTGTCCTTGTAGTTGTAGGTGCGGATCTTCTCGGAACGCCCGCCGCCCTTCACCTGGTCTTTGCGCGCCGACGCGAGCGCCTCGTCCTGCTGCTCCTGCTGCAGCTGCAGCAGGCGGGCGCGCAGGATCGCCATCGCCTTCTCCTTGTTCTGCAACTGGCTGCGCTCGTTCTGACAGCTCGCGACGATGCCCGTCGGCAGGTGCGTGAGCCGGACTGCCGAGTCGGTCGTGTTCACCGACTGCCCTCCCGGCCCGCTCGAGCGGTACACGTCGGTCTGAATGTCCTTGGGGTCGATCTCGACATCGACCTCGTCGGCCTCGGGCAGCACCGCGACGGTCGCGGCACTCGTGTGGATGCGGCCCTGACTCTCGGTCTCAGGGACGCGTTGCACGCGGTGCGGACCGCCCTCGTACTTCATCGACGACCACGCGTCGGCGCCCTTCACCACGAACGACACATCCCGGAAGCCGCCATGATCCGACGGCTGGCTCGACAGCACCTCGAGCTTCAAGCCGTGGGTCTCCGAATAGCGCTGATACATACGGAACAGGTCGGCCGCCCAGAGGTTCGCCTCCTCCCCACCCTCGGTTCCCTGGATCACGACGATCGCATTGCGCCCGTCGTTCGGATCGCGCGGCAACAAGAGCTCCTTGAGGTCGGATTCGAGTCTCTCGATCTTCGCCTCGAGCGTCTCGACCTCCGACTCGACCATCGCCTTCATGTCGGGATCACGCTCGCCCGACAACAACCCACGCGCCTCCGCGAGCTCAGTCGTCGCCCCACTCAGCTCCCGCCACGCGTCGATCACGGGCTTCAACTCCGCATACCGACGCCCCGCATCCCGCGTCGCCCGCCGATCCCCCGCCGCGGCAATGTCCGACAGCCCACCCTCGAGCTTGTCGAACTCCTCTTCCAAATCTGCCAGCTGCTCGAACACGATTCTCATTGTCGCACTCGCTGCCGCGCACTGGAGCCTTCTGCTCGCGCCTTCACCGACGCTCGCCGCTCCTGACGCCTCAGTCCGCGAGCGCGCGGTGGCGGGAACCAAGGTTTGCCGAACCGTCCCGCGGACGCCGGTGGGACGCCGCCGGTGCGCTCGTTAGTTCCGCAAGAACTGCTCTACCGGGTTCTCACCCGAAGCCGTTGCGTCGGCGATCTTGTCGAGCATCTGCTGGAACTCGTCGGAGCCGGAACGGTCGGCCATCGCACGCGGAATCGCCGGGAACGAGTAGTCGGGCGACGGCAGCGGCGGGTGATCGGAAGCCGGCTTGCGGGCCATCACCGCGTCGATCACCGGTGCGAGACGCTGCTCCTTGTCGCGTGTGCGCTTCTCTTCGCGGTCCGCGAACTCGGGAAGCACTTCTTTCCCGAACAACTCGAGGCTCTCCATGATGTGCTCGTGGCGGTTCTTTCCCGCCTGCGAGCAGAAGATCACCTGGTCGACTCCGCATTCCTCGTAGCGCCGCAGGTAGTCGCGGATCTGGTCGGGCGTGCCGATCGCGCCGCGAAGCCCGCCGAAACCGTCCTGGACGACCCGCGCACCGAGGCGGTCGTTCTCGCGCGTCGCCATCGCGACCGCGACCGGGTCGAAGCCGTGCTCACCCCGACGAGCCTGGTACTCGGCCCACACGTCGGTACCCGCGGGAGCGTGACGACCGAACACGTAGTAGTGCGCGAGGGAGTAGCCGAAGAAGTTGGCGCCCTCGATCCCACGCTCGAGCGCGGTCTCCTCGTCGCGGTCGCACATGAAGGTCGTGACGCACGCGACGTTGGCGTTGACGGCGTCACCGATCGGGACGCCCTCGCTCGCGAGCGTCGCGTAGTAGTCGTCGACCCAGTGCTTCGCCTCTTCCGGATCGACGAACGCGAATGCGAGCGCGCCGATTCCGTGCTGCGCGGCGAGGTGGATCGTCTCGCGTCGACTGCACGCGACCCACAGCGGCGGATGCGGTTTCTGCATCGGCTTCGGGATCACGTTGCGCGGTGGCATCGTGACGAAATCGCCGGAGTGGCCCGTGAACGGTGTCTCGCTCATGCAGCGGACCGCGACCCGGAGGCCTTCTTCCCACATCGCGCGCTTCTGCTCGGGCTCGATCATGAAGCCGCCGAGCTCCGACTCCGACGACGACTCGCCGGAACCGAAGTCGGCGCGCCCTCCGGAGACGAGGTCGAGCATCGCAACCCGCTCCGCGACGCGCGCCGGATGGTTGAACGGAGGTGGGGTCTGCACGATGCCGTGGCCGAGACGGATGCGCTTCGTGCGCTGCGACGCCGCGGCGAGGAACACCTCCGGAGCCGACGAGTGGCTGTACTCCTCGAGGAAGTGGTGCTCGACCTCCCAGACGTAATCGATGCCGAGCGCGTCGGCCAACTCGATCTGATCGAGGGCGTCCTGGATGAGGCGGTACTCGGCGCCGTCTTCCCACGGCCGCGGCAGTTGGTGCTCGTAGAAGATTCCGAACTTCACGACCGTTCCCCCAAACGCTCTACGGACTGACCGTTACCAACTCACCGTTCACATCGGGCCGCAACGTTCCGCACGCGTGAAACCCTTCGAGGATCTCGTCGCGGCGGCGGTTGCCGGCCAGGGCGTGCTCGACCTCCGCGAGGGTCGTCCGCAGGAACGCGGGCCGGCGCGTCTCGCGCGACTCGGTCAAGGCGGTGTCCCAGAAGCGCGTGATGACATCGGTGCCGGCAAGCTTTCGGCCGGACTCACCGATGAACGTGCGGTCGCGCATCTCGGTGAGCGCGGTCTTCAGGTACTCGACGTGGGGTGTCTCGTCGGCACGGACGTACGACACGATGCGCGCGGCTTCGCCCTCGCCGGCGACGAGATCGGAGTCGGAGAGCACCTCCTCGGCCCACGCGAACGTATGGAACGCGGAGAGCTCGATGAAGAGCAGGGCGAGCATGAACCGCGTCATGCCTTCGATCTCGGGGGAGAGATCGTCGAACAGTTGCGGCGCGCGCTGCTGTGAGCCCGTGCTCGATGCGGCAGCGTCGGCGGGCGCGATTCCCATGCGTTCGACCATCCGCCGCTGCTCCTCATCGGTGAGCGGATGCTCGAACGCGACGTCGCGCGCGGCGAACCACATGTCGCGGTGGCCCGCTTCGTCGCCCCAACCGGCTTCGTCGCGCGCCTGCGCCTCGAACAAGCCTCGCTGGAGATGCGCGAGACACGTACCGTCGATGCTCTCCGCGAAGTACGACTGCAGATCGCCGGGCCCGAGGCCGCGGATCACGGCGCCGAAACCCTCGAGGGTTCCGATGCGCGTGAGCGTGCTGACGACCGGATCGCGCACCCCCTGCGCCAACAGAAACTTCGACTGCGCGATGTTGGGGTACGGCGCAGGCCACGTCGCGATCGGCGCGTCGATGATCTCGGTCCCGAAGGCCTCACGGTGCTTCTGCTGCCACGCCAGGGTTGCCGGAACGCGGAACTTCGTGCGGGGCGACACGTACTCGCCGTCGGCGTCGAAACCGCCGTGACAACGCATGCCCTGGACGATGAGTGGCTCGACGACGGTCTCCGTCGCGAGCAACTCGTCCTCGCGCCACTCCGTCTGCAGATTGCTCACCGTCGCCTCCCCCCGGCCGCCGACTGCGACGCGCGTTGTGTGTTACTCCGCCGGCGCCGGACGCTCCGCGGCGGGCCGCTTCTTCGCAGCCGCCTTGGCGGCGGTCGACTTGGCCAGGCGGCGCTGGTAGCGATCGACCCGGCCACCGGTGTCGACCAGCTTCTGCTTGCCCGTATAGAACGGGTGGCACTCGGAACAGAGCTCGACTCGAAGCGAATCGACGGTCGAGTGCGTGGTGAACTCGTTGCCGCACGAGCAGTGCACCTTGCACTCGACGTAGTTCGGGTGGATGTCGGTCTTCATCGGGATGCTCTTCTCTGCTCGAACGGGATCCGGCGGATCTTACGCGCCCATGCCGGAAGGGGCCTTGGCGATCTGAGCCAGGAACTCGTCGTTGCTCTTGGTGGTGCGGATCTTGTCGATCAGCAATTCGAGCCCTGCGCCGCCGTCTAACGCATTCAGCACCCGTCTTAATTTCCAGATCTGCTGGAGGGCGATCCGGTCGAAGAGGAGCTCCTCGTGGCGGGTGCTCGACTGCTCGACGTCGATGGCCGGGTAGATCCGCCGCTCGGCCAGGCGCCGGTCGAGCCGCAGCTCCATGTTCCCGGTGCCCTTGAACTCCTCGAAGATGTGCTCGTCCATCTTGGAGTTGGTCTCGACCAGGGCCGTGGCGATGATCGTGAGCGACCCGCCTTCTTCCACGTTGCGGGCTGCTCCGAAGAACTTCTTCGGCGGGTAGAGCGCGCCGGCGTCGATGCCGCCCGACATGATCCGCCCCGAGGCCGGGGCGGCGAGGTTGTACGCGCGCGCCAGCCGGGTGATGCCGTCGAGGACGATGACGACGTCCTTGCCCATCTCGACGAGCCGCTTCGCGCGCTCGATCGTGAGCTCCGCGACCTGGGTGTGCTCGTCGGAGGGGCGATCGAACGTGCTCGCGACGACCTCGCCGCGCAGCACGTGGCGGCGCATGTCGGTCACCTCTTCGGGCCGCTCGTCGACGAGCAGGACCATGAGGTGCACTTCGGGGTTGTTGCGCTCGATCGAGTACACGATCTGCTTGAGGATCGTCGTCTTGCCGGCCTTCGGCGGCGAGACGACCATGCCGCGCTGTCCCTTGCCGATCGGCGCGATGAGATCGACGATGCGGCCCGTCATCTCGAGCGGGCTGTCGGGGAGCTCGAGGCGCAGGCGCTCGTCGGGGAACAGCGGCGTGAGATCTTCGAACCGGGGACGCTGACGCGCCTCGTCGGGAGTGAGGCCGTTGATCTCGTCGACGCGCATCAGCGCCGGGTACTTCTCGGTCGTGGCCGCAGCGCGCGTCGCGCCCTTGATGAAGTCGCCCTTGCGCAACGCGAACCGCCGCACCTGCGACGCGGACACGTACGCGTCGTCGCGGCCCGCGAGGTAACTGCCGGTGCGGAGGAAGCCGTAGCCCTCGTCGCGCAGATCGAGCAGCCCTTCGACGTCGACGGCGTCACCGCTGAACTCTTCGGGTCGCTGTTCGAAGCCACGCTCGCGATCTCGATCGCGACCCCTCCGACGACGACGACGCTTGTTGCCGATCGTCTCGTAGTCCTGGTTGCCCTGCCCACCCGCTTGCTGATCGCCGCCACCACCTGCGACCGGGTTCGCGGTCGGCGTCGATCCACCGAAATCGTGGGTCTGCGTCTGCGGGTCCGCGTGGTCGACGTCGTGGTCGTCGCCGTGATCGTCGGAGTGGTCGTCGGAGCGCTGCCGGGCGTCGCCATGATCGTCGGAGCGCTGCCGGGCGTCGCCGGACGACGACTCGCGGCTCGGAGCGGCGTCGCGTGACGAGCTCGACGCGGTGTCGCCGCCCGTTGCGCGCGCGGCGCTCGTCTGGCGACGGGGCCGGACCGGGATGATCTCGGGCTCGGCGCCGGAGGTGGTCGCGGCGATCGCGTCCTCTTCCTCGGCCAGCACATCGAGGTCGCTCTTCGCGGCCGCGGTCGAACGGATCTTGCGCGGCTTCGCGGCGCCTTCGTTGGTCGTCTCACCGTTACGCGCGCCGTTGGTGGCCCCGAGGATCGCGTCGACGAGGTCGGCCTTCTTCAAGCGGGAGACCGACTTCACACCGAGGGCTCCGGCGATGGCCTGGAGCTGCTCGCGATCCTTGCCGTCGAGCGCCCCGCGCTCGAAGGTCTCATTGCTCATTGCTTCTCCTCGGGCGACTCGGATGAGCGGGGCCGCCGAACCCGCGGTTCACATCGGGATACCCATCGGTGAGATCGGGTTGCCAACCGGTACGCGCGCCGGGGATGGCTCCTCGCCGGCGAGCGATCGAGACCTCGACCGGACTCGGACCGCGACCAGCGACAGAAAAATCTCAGGAGGCTGGGTGCGGGGAGATCCGTCGGCCCTGGTGAGGCCGTGAGGAATCGTTTGGGACTGTACACCTCTCGGCGCGATTGCGGGAAACCTGAACGCTAGCGAGCCACGAGGCGAGCCATGAGCTCATGCGCCGCGACGACGGTCGAATCCGCGACGCCCGACTCGGAGTAGGTACCGCCCGGTCCGGGCCGTTCGGAGTCGAACAAGAGGTACGGCACCGGCTGATCGGTGTGCGTTCGCAGGTTGCACGGCGTCGCGTGATCGGGCAGCAGGAGAACGCGAAACGGCGCACCGCTCGCACGCAGCGCGCCGACAACGGGACCAATGATGTCGGTGTCCCAGCGCTCCAACGCGTCGACCTTCACGTCGCTCAGACCTTGATGTCCGGCTTCGTCGGTCGCCTCGACGTGGACGAGGAAGAAGTCGCGATCGGAGAGCGAAGCGAGGCACGCGTCGGCCTGCGCCGAGTAGTCGTTGTCGAAGCCCGCGGTTGCGCCGGGAACGTCGACGATCTCGATTCCGGTGAGCACACCGAGGCCCTGCACGAGATCAACGGCCGATGTGAGTCGACCTTCGACGCCGTACGTCTGCGCGAACGACGGGAGCGACGGCATCGCTCCCTGACCCCACAACCAGATCTGTGTCGCCGTCGAGTCGACCGCGCGTGCCGCGTCGCGCACGACCACGCGCGATTCGTCCATGAGTCGTGGCAGCTGCGGCGCGGCCGCGCCGCTCGGCCACACCACCGGCGCGCCGGTGAGATCGTGTGGAGGCGTGCAGTCGGCGTCGGCCCAGTCGCGCGGCACGACACAGAGATGGCGGTACTCCACTCCGGCATGGAACCGGACGCCATCGCGCCCCGAGCCGAGCGCGGCGTCGAGTGCCGCGATGATCGGATGACTCTGCTCGCTGCTGATGTGACCGGCGGCGAAGTCGTCCATGATCACGGGTTCTCCGCCCGACAGCGTCACGAGGTTGCACCGGTAAGCGACCTCGTCGGCCCCGAGCGCGACGCCCATCGCCGCGGCCTCGATCGGCGCGCGACCCGTGTGGTAGCGCGCCGGGTCGAAGCCGAGGATCGCCATGTTCCCGACATCGCTCCCCGGCGGGAGCCCGGCGGGGATGACCTGGGCCAGGCCGACCTCGGCCTGCGCGGCGAGGGCCTGCAGATGGGGCATGCGGGCCGCCTCGAGCGGGGTGCGACCGCCGAGCTCCTCGAGCGCAACATCGGCACAGCCGTCGGGGACGAAGACCACGTATTTCATGTCGGCGATGCTATTTCGCAAACCCCCGACCGTGTGACCCGCCGACTTCGGCTCTACTCTCCGCGGATGAGCAGAACCGTGTTCGTTGCGTTGTTGACCGCGTTGGCCGCGTGCGGCGCGAGTGCATCGAAGGGCGCGGCCGCGACAATCGGAACGCGCCCCGCGATCACTGACTCCCCCACAACGACCACGTCGGCACCGTCGACGACGGTCGCGAAGGCCGCCGATTTCGCGAAGGCGAAGATCAAGCTCACGCTGGTCACGGCGGGGCTCAGCCGGCCCGTGGCGATCGTCGGGCGCCACGGCACCACGACGCTGTACGTAGCGAACCAGGTGGGCGACATCCGCGCCATCGCCGGCGGTCATCTCCTGCCGACCCGCGTGCTCGACCTTCGCGGCGCGGTCAGCACCGGCAACGAGCAGGGCTTGCTCGGCATCACGTTCTCACTCGAGAGCACCCACCTCTACGTCTCGTTCACCGACCCGAACGGCAACAGCGTGATCCAGGAGTACGCGATGAATGGCAACGTCGCCAATCTCGCGACGCGGCGCCGCGTGCTGTTCGTGAATCAGCCGTTCGCGAACCACAACGGCGGTGAGGTGCTCACCGGGCCCGACGGCATGCTCTACATCGGTCTCGGCGACGGCGGCAGCGAAGGCGATCCTCAGAACAACGGCCAGAACAAGGCAACGTTGCTGAGCAAGATCCTGCGCATCAATCCGAAGGCGACCGCAACCGGGCCGTACTCGGTGCCCTCCGACAACCCGTTCGTGTCGACGCCGGGCGCGCGCCCGGAGACCTGGAACTGGGGCTTCCGCAATCCGTGGCGGTTCTCGTTCGACCGCGCGACCGGCGACCTCTGGGTCGGCGACGTCGGGCAGAACGCGTGGGAAGAGATCGACTTCGCGAAGGCGGGGGTCGGAGGCCTGAACTTCGGCTGGAGCGTGCGCGAGGGAACCCACAGGTACAAAGGCGCGAAGCCGGCGGGCGAGGTCGACCCCGTCTACGAGTACTCGCACGCGGCCGGCGGCGTCGCGGTGACGGGTGGGTACGTCTACCGCGGCACGCGCATTCCGAATCTCGTCGGCTCGTACGTGTTCTCCGACTACGCGGAGGGCAACATCACCGCACTCCAACAGCGCAACGGGCACGTGCTTGCCCATCGTGTGCTCAACGACGCGATCACGACCGGGATCTCGAGCTTCGGGCAGGACAACGCGGGCGAGCTCTACGTGTGTGATCTCTCCGGAAAGGTCTGGCGGATCGACCCCGCGTAGCTCGTGCGTACATCCCGGCTCCTTCCTTCCGTCATCAGCACTGTCGTCGTCAGCGCCGCATTGAGCGCGTGCGGCAGTTCCGGCTCCCACGGCTCGGCCGCGTCGACGACGGGCACCCGGCCGGCCGTCACGATCGCGCCGACGACCTCGACTCCTGCCGCCACGGCGCCGCCGAAGCCCGCCGACTTCGCGGCCGCAAAGGTTCAGGTGACGCAGGTCGCCACGGGATTCGACAAGCCGGTCGCGTTCTCGCCGCGCCACGGCACGACGACGTTGTACGTGGCGAACCAGGTCGGCGACATCCGCGCGATCGTCAACGGGCACGTCTCGCCGACGCGCGTGCTCGACCTGCGCGGGCACGTGAGCACCGGCAACGAACAGGGCCTGCTGGGGCTCACGTTCTCTCCCGACGGCACGCACCTCTACATCGACTTCACCGATCCCACGGGAGATACGCACGTCCAGGAGTTCGCGATGAAGGGCGACGTCGCCGACGTTGCTTCCCGTCGCGAGCTGTTGTTCCAGAAGCAGCCGTTCGCCAACCACAACGGCGGCGAGGTGGTCTTCGGCCCCGACGGCATGCTCTACATCGGGCTCGGCGACGGCGGGAGCGGCGGCGACCCGATGAACAACGGTCAGAACCAGAACACACTGCTCGGCAAGATTCTGCGCATCAATCCGAAGGCGACCGCAACCGGGCCGTACTCGGTGCCGGCCGACAATCCGTTCGTGTCGTTGAAGAGTGCCCGACCCGAGATCTGGATGTGGGGTCTGCGCAACCCGTGGCGATTCTCGTTCGATCGCGCCACCGGCGACCTGTGGATCGGCGACGTCGGGCAGACGGCGTACGAGGAGATCGACTTCGCGAAGGCCGGTACCGGTGGCGTCAACTACGGGTGGAGTCAGCGCGAAGGACTCCACAAGTACAAGGGCGCGCGACCGGCAGGCGCGGTCGACCCGGTGTACGAGTACTCCCACGCGGCCGGCGGCGTCGCCGTGACCGGCGGCTACGTGTATCGCGGCTCACGCATTCCCGACCTCGTCGGCGCATACCTGTTCGCCGACTACTCGCAGGGCGACCTGATCGCACTGGAGCAGCGCGACGGAAAGGTCATCGGCCACCGCACTCTCGCACGCGGCTTCGCGAACGGAATCTCGAGCTTCGGACAGGACAACGCGGGCGAGCTCTACGTGTGTGATCTCGGCGGCAACGTCTGGCGGATCGATCCGGCCTAGTTGTTCGAACCTATTCGACCTGTTCCACGATGAGCCCGGCGACCCGCCGCGTCAGCGCGTCGGGCAGGACGCTCACGACCGCGGCCGTGACCCGATTGAGGGTTCCGGGCACGTAGACGGCCCGGCCGTGATCGAGCGCCGTGAGCGCGCCGGCCGCGACCTCCTCCGCGCTCTGCCACAGGAAGCCGGGAACCTTGCTCGAATCGATGCCCGCGTTCGTCTGGAACTCGGTGCGCGTGAACCCGGGACACACGACCGTGACGTGCACGCCGGTTCCCCGCACCTCTTCGTGCACCGACTGCGTGAAGCTCGTGACGAAGGCCTTCGTCGCTCCGTAGGTGGCGTTGCCGGGAGTCGGCTGACCACCGGCGAGTGAGCTGACGTTGAGCACCGCGCCGCGGCCCCGCTCGACCATCGGACCCAGCGCCGCGTGCGTGAGCCGCACGAGCGCGACGACATTGAGACCGATCTCGCGGGCCTCGACATCGCGGTCGAGCTCGGCGAAGTGGCCGTTCGTTCCGTATCCCGCGTTGTTCACGAGCACGTCGACGAAGCGGTCACGATCCGCGAGCCGCGCTTCAACGGTCGCGAGCTGTGCGGTGTCGGTGAGGTCGGCCGCGAGCACCTCGGTCGCGACGCCGTGTCGGGCCGCGAGCTCGCCGGCGAGGGTTTCGAGGCGCGCACGGTCGCGCGCGACGAGCACGACATCGTTCCCGCGTGCGGCGAGCTGCGACGCGAACGCGGTTCCGATGCCGGCCGACGCGCCGGTGACGAGGGCGGTGGTCATCCGTCGTCGTCCATCAGAGCCCGAGCTCGCCGAGCACGAGGTCGATGCGCGCATCGATGGCCTCACCGGTCTCGACTTCGGCAACGGCCCGGTTCGGGTCCTTCAACCCGTGGCCGGTGACGGT
Source organism: Acidimicrobiia bacterium (assembly GCA_038240075.1). GTDB lineage: Bacteria > Actinomycetota > Acidimicrobiia > IMCC26256 > PALSA-610 > DATBAK01. The sequence continues at coordinate 12,698 of JBBSEC010000001.1, read as the reverse complement.
GCACACCACGGTCTCGTCCGGCTCGATCAAACCTGCCTCCGCCGCCTTGAGCAGGCCGGCAACCGACGATGCCGACGCCGGCTCTACGAAGACACCCTCGAGGGACGCCAGCATGCGGTACGCAGACAGGATCTCGGCGTCGGTGACTGACTCGATCGCGCCACCCGACTCGTCGCGCGCCGCGATCGCACCGTCCCATGACGCGGGGTTCCCGATGCGGATCGCGGTCGCGATCGTCTCCGGATGCGGTACCGGCTCTCCGTGCACGAGCGGGGCCGCGCCGGCCGCCTGCCACCCCAGCATTCGGGGCCGTCCGGTCACGATGCCGTCGTTCTCGTACTCGACGTAGCCCCGCCAGTAGGCAGTGATGTTGCCCGCGTTCCCGACGGGAAGGCAGTGCACATCGGGGGGACGCCCGAGCGCATCGCAGACTTCGAATGCCGCCGTCTTCTGCCCTTCGATGCGATACGGGTTGATCGAGTTGACGACGGTGACGCCACCGCGCTCGCCCAACTCGCGCACGATGCGCAGTGCGTCGTCGAAGCTGCCCCGGATGGGAACGACGCGCGCGCCGTGGATCAACGCCTGCGCGAGCTTCCCGAGCGCGACGTGACCGTCGGGGATGAGCACCGCGGCGACGAGACCGGCGCGCGCCGAATACGCGGCTGCGGAAGCCGACGTGTTGCCGGTCGACGCGCAAACGACGACCTTCGCCCCGCTCTCGACGGCCTTGGTGATCGCGAGCGTCATGCCGCGGTCCTTGAACGAACCGGTGGGGTTCGCGCCTTCGACCTTCAGGTACACGTTCGCGCGCACCTGCTCCGACAACCGCGGTGCAGGGAGGAGCGGCGTCCCGCCTTCGAGGAGGGTGACCACCGGGGTAGAAGCGTCGACCGGGAGCCGGTCGCGGTACGCCTCGATGATCCCGGGCCACGGCTTCGACGCGGGGCCCATCGTCTTGTCGGTCATCCCCCACCGCCCACGACGCGCAGCACGCTGCCGACCTGTTCGACGTGCTCGAGCCCGCCGACCTCGTGCATCGTGGCGCGCAGGTCGGCCTCGCGCGCGAGGTGCGTGACGAAGATCAGGTGCGCTTCGTCGCCCCGACCCTGCTGCTGCATCGACTGGATCGAGACGTCGAACTTGCCGAACACTCCGGCGATCGCGGCGAGCACGCCGGGTCGGTCGGCCACGTCGACCGTGACGTAGAACTGCGACTCGACCTCGTCGATCGGATGGATCGGAATGCGCTCGAGCGTGCCGAAGGTCGCGCCGCGCGCGCCGGAGCGCAGGTTCTTCGCGGCGTCGACGAGATCGCCCAGCACGGCAACTGCCGTCGGGCCACCGCCCGCACCACGCCCGTAGAGCATGAGCTCGCCGACGGTGTCGCCTTCGACGAACACCGCGTTGAACGATCCGCGAACCGTTGCGAGGGGGTGGTGCGACGGAATCATCGCCGGGTGCACGCGCACCGCGATCGAGCCGTCGAGATCCTCGGCGACCGCGAGCAGCTTGACGACGTATCCGAGGTCGGCGGCCGCCGCGATGTCGGCCGCGGTGATCTGGGCAATGCCCTCGCGGTAGACATCGCCCGCGACGATTTTCGCCCCGAACGCGATCGACGCCAGGATCGCCGCCTTCGCCGCGGCGTCGAAACCCTCGACGTCGGCGGTCGGGTCGCGTTCGGCGTAGCCGAGCGACTGGGCCTCCGCGAGCGCGTCGGCGAACGACGACTTCTCTTCACTCATCCGTGTGAGGATGAAGTTGGTCGTGCCGTTGACGATGCCGGTGACCCGGCGGATCTTCTCCCCCGCCAGCGACTCGCGCAGCGGCCGGATGAGCGGGATCCCGCCCGCGACCGACGCCTCGAAGAGCAGGTCGACGCCCGAACGTTCCGCCGCGTCGAACAACTCGGTGCCGACGTTCGCGAGCAGCTCCTTGTTGGCCGTGATGACCGGCTTGCCCTGCGCCAGTGCCTCGAGGATGAGCGCGCGGGCCGGCTCGATGCCGCCGATCACCTCGACGATGACGTCGATATCGGGGTCGGCGACCACCGCGGCCGCGTCGGCGGTGAGCACACCTTCCGCCAGCGCGACGGGGCGGTTCTTGGAGACGTTTCGCACCGCGACCCGGTCGACCCGCAACGCGACACCGGCGCGCGTCGCGATCGTCGCGCCGTTCTCGGCGATCAGCCCGACGAGCGCGCCGCCGACGTTGCCGAAGCCGAGGATGCCGACCCGGATGATCTTCGTGTCCCCCGCCCCGCTCATGGCGCTCATTCTCCCTCGCGGACGAGGAGGTCGTCGTCGGTCTCGCGCCGCACCACCACGCGGGCCGAGCCGTCGCGCACGAACACAACCGCGGGACGGGTCACGCGGTTGTAGTTGGACGCCATCGAGTGACCGTAGGCGCCCGTCACGGGCATGGCGATCACGTCGCCGAGCGCGAGGTTGTCGGGCAGCTCTGCGTCGCGAAGCAGCAGGTCTCCCTGCTCGCAGTGCTTCCCGGCGATCGTCATCGTCGCCGGGCGCGGCGCGAGCGTCCGCGCCGGAACAAACGCTTCGTAGCGCGCGCCGTAGGTGACGGGCCGCAGGTTGTCGCTCATGCCCCCGTCGACGGCGACGTACGTGCGGACGCCGGGAATCTCCTTGATCGTGCCCACCCGGTAGAGCGTGAGGCCAGCCGGTGCCGCGATCGAGCGGCCGGGCTCGGTCGTCAGCCGCGGCGTGCCGCGCAGCCCGTGCGCGGCGATCGCCTTGTCGAGCGCGGTGTGCACCGCCAACCCGTGCTCGGCGATCGTCGGCGGGTCGTCGTCGTGCAGGTAGCGCACACCGAGGCCACCGCCCATGTTGAGCTCCTCGACCTCGACGCCGAGCTCCGACTCGATCCGCGCGACGAGACCGACCATCTTGTCGACCGCGCGATCGAACGAGTCGGAGCGGAACACCTGCGACCCGATGTGACAGTGCAAGCCCGCGAACCGCACCGACGACGCGCCGACGACGCGCTCGACCGCGGCGAACGCGGCGCCGTGACCGAGACCGAAGCCGAACTTGGAGTCGTCGACCGCGGTCTCGAGGTACTCGTGGGTGTGGGCCTCGATGCCCGGCGTCACGCGAACCATCACCGCCGGCGCCGGCAGACCGGCCGCGACGAGCGCGTCGATGCGGTCGAGCTCGGCGAACGAGTCGACGACGATCCGACCCACACCGGCCTTCAGCGCCGCCTCGAGCTCGGCCTCGGATTTGTTGTTGCCGTGGAACACGACGCGCGCGGGATCGACGCCGGCATGAAGTGCGAGGTGGAGCTCACCGCCCGTCGCGACATCGATGTCGAGCCCTTCGTCGGCGACGAGACGCGCCATCGCCAAGCAGAGGAACGCCTTGCTCGCGTACGCCACGCCACCGGGGAACGCCGCTATGTACTCACGGCACCGGCCGCGCAGCTCGGCCTCGTCGTACACGTAGAGCGGCGTCCCGAAGTCGCGCGCGAGATCGTCGAACGCGATCCCGCCGAGCCGGCCGCGCCCGTCGGCATCGACCGAGGCGGAGCGGGGCAGCAGGGTGACGTCGAACGGTTCGCCGCTCAACCGTCTACGCCGTCGGTGTCGTTGGCCTCGCCGGCGTCGTCGGTGTCGTCGGTCTCGAGCTGTGCCATCACGTCGGGTGCGCTGACCCCGAGCAGTTCGAGCGCGGAGCGCAGACCGATCCGGCACGACTCGACCAGCCACAAGCGCGCCTGCGTGAGCTCCGCGTCGTCGGTGATCACGCGGCACTCCCTATAGAAGCTGTGGAAGCGCGCGGCGAACTCGCGCACCCACGTCGAGATCTTCTGCGGTGCGCGCATCTCGGCCGCGTCGCGCACGGCATCGGGATAGCCGTCGAGCGAACGCAACAGCTCGTGCTCCCGGACGTGCTGGAGCACGCCGAGGTCGACGGTGTCGAGCGGACGGACGACGATGCCGGCCTCGGCCGCCCTGCGAGCGATCGACGCGACCCGCGCGTGCGCGTACTGCACGTAGTAGACGGGATTCTCCATTGATTGCGCGGTGACGACATCGAGGTCGAAGGTCTGCGGCGAGTCGATCGACAGCAGCAGGAACGTCATGCGCACGACGTCGGGGTCGACGTCGTCGAGGATGTCGGCGAGCGTGATGATGTTGCCGGTGCGCTTCGAGATCCGCACGACCTCACCGGCGCGCACGAGCTTCACCAGCTGACCGAGCAGGATCTCGGGCTCTGCCGGCGGGCCGTAGCCGAGCGCCTGCATCCCGGTCTGCAGCGACTTCACCTGGCCGTGGTGATCGGCGCCCCAGATGTCGATCAGGTGCGTGAATCCACGGCGCATCTTGTCGCGGTGGTACGCGAGGTCGGCCGCGAGATACGTCGGTGTGCCGTCGCTGCGGACGACGACGCGGTCTCGTGAGTCGCCGAACTCGGTCGTGCGCAACCACTTCGCGCCGTCCTGGTCGAACGTGTGCCCGGCTTCCGACAGCGTGTTCAACACGTCATTGACGTCGTCACGCTCGTGCAGCAGACGTTCGGAGAACCACGTGTCAAAGACGACACCGATGCGCGCGAGGTCGTCACGGAGCTCGCGCACCGCGTCGAGGTATCCCCACTCGCGCGCCGTTTCGAGTGTGAGGTCGTCACCGAGCTCGGCCTTCATGCGCTCGGCCATCTCGATGACGTAGTTGCCCATGTACCCGAGCTCGGGCGGCTGCTCGCCACGCGCGCGCGCGAGCAACGACGCGCCGAAGGTGTCGAGCTGGTTTCCCGCGTCGTTGAGGTAGTACTCGCGGTGCACCTCGGCACCTTGTGCCGCGAGCAGGTTGGCGATCGCGTCGCCGACCGCGACCCAGCGCCCGCCACCCGCGTGCAGCGGCCCCGTCGGGTTCGACGAGACGAACTCGAGATTGATGCGCTGCCCGGCCAGCACCTCAGAACGGCCGTAGCGCTCGCCCTCGGCGACGGCCTCGCGCACGACGTCGTGGGTCCACGCGGGGTCGAGGTGGAAGTTCAGGAACCCGGGCCCGGCGATCTCGATCTCGACGACGTGGGCGACCTTCGCCTTCACCAGCTCGTCGCGGATCCGGGTCGCGATCTCCCTCGGCGACGCCCCGTCATGGCCCTTGAGCTGGAGCGCGACGTTGCTCGAGAAGTCGCCCTGCTCACGGTGCTTCGGGACGTCGAGGGGCACACCGGCGGGGGGCTCGGGCAGCCCGGCGGCGGTCAGCGCGTCGCGCAGGGAGTGGGTGAGGCGGTCGCGGATCACTCGAGGCGGCGGGGGCGCACGCGGCCGGTTGCCGTCGAAATGCGCAGGCCAGAGGCTACACGGCCGGTCGCGACCCGCCGCAGGGGTTCTTGGGGGCCGGCGGAGGGCCCGGCGGTGCCTCAACCGGCTCGCTTGGCCGCGGACGGTGAAATCTGCGGAGGGGTTTCCCACGCCCGGTGGCGTCCGATAACCTAGTGAAGGGCGAGGGGCTGGACGATGGATCGACCACTATCGACCACGCGATGTGGCGACGGGGCGGAACACGGAGGCACGGAGTGGCGTCGCGACAATCGGGTCTGGGGCGCGGACTCTCCAGTATCTTCGAGGGGCAGGGACCGCCTCCTGAGGCTGATGAGGCCGTCGAGCCCAGTGACCACGGACCGCGGTCAATGGGCATCCTGAGCGAGACGATCGCCGCGCACCTCGCGACGACCGACTCCGGCATCTCGCTCGTCTACCGGACGCTCGACGCGCTCGTCGAGCACTACGAGCTCGAGGACGCGGCCGTCGTCGTCGACGAGCCGGGTCTCGGGCGCCAGGTCTTCCGCGCCGGGAGGAAGCCGCTCGACAGCGTCGACGAGGCGCTCCTCGACGCGCTTCCGGGGCTGTATACCGAGCGGCCGCTCAGCGAGCCCGAGCTCGACCGTGCGCTCGTGCTGTCGTTGTGCACGCTCGCGCTGCGGCTCGACGTGATGCGCTACGACGCGTGGCACGACCCGCTCACCGGGCTCTACGACCGCCGCAGCTTCGACCGTCTGCTCGAGATGGCCGTCGCACGCTCGGTCCGGTACGGCTGGCAGTTCACCCTGGTGATGCTCGACCTCGACGACCTCAAGGTGATCAACGACCGTGAGGGTCACGCCGCCGGCGACACCGCCCTGCGCGATCTCGGCGAGCGTTTCCGCCGCGTCCTGCGCTTCGGTGACAACGCGGCCCGGATCGGCGGCGACGAGTTCGCCATGATCCTTCCCGACACCGAGCCCGACGCGGTGCCGTTGCTCCTCGACCGCGTGAAGGCCGCGCCCGGGCTCACACCGCGTGCTCCGGAGTTCTCGTTCGGCACCGCCAAGTGCCCCGATGACGCCGACACGTTCGATGCGCTGTACCGGCTGGCCGACTCCCGTCTCTACGAAGCGAAGGAAGCCCGGTGAGCGATCTCATCCTCGACGACCTCGAGCTCGAGCTCCGCAAGCTTCCCGGCGTGCGCGCCGCAGGCTTCGACACGCGCGACGACCTGCTCATCGTGCAGCTCCACGTCGTACCGGGTGCGGGCAGCGAAGGATCGCTGCCGATCGCCGCGACGCGAATCGCCGCGCGCCATGCCGACCGTCCGGTCGCGGTCGAAGTCGTGCGCTGGCGCGACGCGCCGCAGGGTCCGCTCTCGCGGCCCGAGGAGGCGCCCGCACCGGTCGCACCGGCCGCGCCCGCGGAACCGGTGGTCGAGGCCGCCGCCCCGGCGGAAGCGACCACGGGCCGCATGCGCCTGCTCGCCGTGCTCTCGTTTCCCGACACCGACGAGCTCGAGGTGCACCTGATCCTCGACGGCCGGCGCACCATCGGACGGGCACCGGCGAGCCGCGGGCTCGTGGCCGCGCTCGACGCGACCCTCGCCGCGGTCAAGGACTTCGGCTTCCCGCTCGACCCCACGCCCCAATGGGCGCGCGGCCTCGAGTCGACGGCGGAAGAGGCACTCGTCGCGGTGGCGCTCGACGAAGGCGACGGCGGGAGCGTGCTCTACGGCGTCGCCGCCGGTGCGACCCCGATCGACGCGGCCGCCCGGGCCACGCTCGACGCGATCAACCGCAAGACCACCCGCAGTTGACGGTTCGCGCCGCGGTGCAACGACTCAGCGCAACGACTCAGCGCGGTCGGCGCCGGATCTCGACGATGCCGGCCGCGGTCTGACGCGCGATCGCGAGACGCTCACCCGAGAACGTCACCAGACCCTTCCCCCCGTACCAGACGAGCTGGCCGAACGCTGAGATCCAGAACGCGCGACGGCTGAGACGTCCGGTGCCGGCGCGCACGCGGTCGTACCGCGACGTCAGCTCCAGGCGGACGAGCTGCTCGGCCGACCGGCGGCCCACCGGCGACTCGTGGTGCTCCATGCGCGCACGCGGCGTGACGATCAGACCCGAGTGCTGCCGAACGCGGTACGAGAGCTCGACGTCTTCGCCGTTGCCGCCCCGGGCGAGGGTGAGGTTCGGGCGCTCGGTCGCGAAGGCCGCGCGGCGGAACGACATCGCGCACCCCGACAGCCAGTCGACGGCGATCGGCTCGCGCGGCTCGGTGTAAACGCGGATGTTTCGACCCGACCGGAGCACCACGCCCTCGGAGGCCGAGTCGAGACCCAACCACGCGTCGACACGACGGAAGTTGTGCTGGGGCTGATCGGTCACGAAGCCGCCGACACCACCGAGCCGCGCGTCGCCGTCGGCCGCGAACGCGTCGACGATCCCCTCGAAGTAACCGGCCTCGAGGACGGTGTCGTCGTCGATGAAGTGCACGATCTCCTCGGTCGTCGCGTCGATGCCGGCCGTGCGCTGGGCGGTGAGGCCGCGATCCGCGCGCTGGTGCTCGATGACCGAGCCCATCGGCCACACCTCGGCGAACCCCGCGACGATGTGCGCGGTCTCGTCGTCGTCGCTCGAGTCGACGACGAGGACGCGGTCGGGCACCCGGGTCTGCACGCGAACCGTCTCGAGACACGTGCGGACCTCGCCCGGCCGGTTCCTGGTGCAGAGCACGAGCACGTCGCTGGGCATCAGGCTGACCTTAGGAGAGAGCGAACGGCTCCTTGCCCATCTGCTCCCGCACGGTGACGACGGGCGGAGCGGTGAGCACGCGGCGCTGCCAGTTGGCACCGTCGACCACGAGGGTGTGACCGGAGATGAAGCGTGCGTACGGCGACGCAAGGAAGGTCGCGGCCCAACCCAGCTCCTGACACTGACCGACACGCAACGCGGGCTGACATACGTCCTTGTCGTCGGAACGCGAGAGGTTGGCCTTGATGTCGTCGGTCATGTCCTCGTGCGGGAACAGGCCGGGCACGAGACCGTTCACCTGGATCCCGTACGGCCCCCACTCCACGGCCAGCGACTCGGTGAGGTTCTTCACGCCCGCCTTTGCCGCGGCCGAGTGCGCAAAACCGGGGCCGCCCGTCCACGCATACGACGCGCCGACGTTGATGATCGATCCCGGCGTGCCCTCCGCGAGATGCCGGCGTCCGAACTCGCGGGAGCAGTAGAAGGTGCCGTTGAGCGTGATGTCGACGACGGTGCGCCAACCGTTCGGCGAGAGATCTTCCGACGGCACGGGGAAGTTCGCGGCCGCGTTGTTCACGAGCACGCCGGGCAGCCCGAACGCGTCGACCGCGGCGTCGAACGCCGTCGCGACCGACTCGCCGTCGCGGATGTCGCACGCAACTGCGAGCACCGGGGCACCGAGACCGCCGATGGCCTCCCGCGCCGCGTCGAGATGCTCGGGCTTGCGGCTCATGACGACGATCGAAGCACCGAGCCGCGCGAACTCGGCGGCGATCGCCTTGCCGAGACCGGTTCCGCCGCCGGTGACGACGACCGCGACGCCGTCGAAGGTCTTCGGCGGCAGTGCGGTCGCGCCGACAGGCGGTGGTGCGGGGAGTCCGATCAGCTCGGCCATGACATCCTCAGCTTCCGGTGTATCGGGGCGCGCGCTCGTCGGCGCGCGCAGCGCGCTGCTCGGCGAAGTCGTCGCTCTTGTTGATGGTGGTCTGGTAGATCATCTCGTCGTTCATCGACGAACGCAGCTGCGGCAGCGCGAGATGACGGACGACCTCGCGTGCGAGCTTCACCGTGACCTGCGGTGCCGCCGCGATCTGCTCCGCGGCCTCGCGCACGACATCGTCGAGATCGTCGGGCGCCACGATCCGGCTGACGACGCCGTGCCGCAGCGCCTCCTCCGCGTGCATGACGCGACCGGTCAACACGAGATCGCTCACCAGCCCCGGGCCGCACATCTCGTAGAGCACACCGACGCCTCCGGTATCGGGAATCACGCCGTAGGTGAGCTCGGGAAGGCGGAAACGCGTGCCTTCGGCCGCGATGCGGATGTCGCACAGCAGCGCGCGCTGGAACGAGCCGCCCATCACCCAGCCCTTGCAGGCGACGACGACGGGCGCGTCGATCTCCCAGAGCATCTGAATCCCGCGATGACCCCGGCGCATGAGCTCGTGGTGCGAGAGCTCGGTCTTCTGCACGCCGATCGCGGCGACGTCGCGGCCCGACGAGAACGACTTGCCCTCGCCGCGCCAGATGATCGCCCGGACCTCGGGCCGGTCGCGCAGCTCCGCGAGGATCTCGAAGAGGCGCGCGTCCATGTCGTCGTCGAACGCGTTGTGCTTGTCGGGGTTGTCGTTGGTGATCGTCGCGATCGCGCCGCCGTTGTCGAGGCGATCGATCTCCATCGAGACGCGTCCGGTCATTTCTGTTCCTCTCGCTCCGCGTGGGCGTGACCGTATCCTGGCGGGATGCCCGGCGACATCGACACCATCAACCTGCTCAGCGGCGACTTCTGGGGCCGCAATCCCCACGACGAGCTCGCGTGGCTGCGGAACAACGCGCCCGTGTACTGGGACGATCATTCGCAGCTCTGGGGAATCTCGCGCTACGACCACGTGAAGGAGATCGAGACCAACGCGGAGGTCTTCTCCAACGCGAACGGGGTCAGGCCCGAAGCGGGCGCGACCCCGATGCTCATCGATCTCGACGATCCCGCGCACCGGCGCCGGCGGCAACTGGTTGCCGAGGGATTCACGCCGCGGCGGGTGCGCGCGCAGGAGCCGAAGGTGCGCGCAGTCGTCGACCGGCTCATCGACCAGGTGTGCGAGGCCGGCGAGTGCGATTTCGTGTGGGATCTCGCGGCCTGGTTGCCACTCGTGATGATCGGCGACGCTCTCGGCGTCGACCCCGTCGACCACCCGACCCTGATGACGTGGTCGGACGATCTGCTGCGCGGTCAGGGAACGACCGACGAAGACCTCCTCATGAAGATGATCGCCGCGTTCAGCGGCTACACGGAGTACGCGACGCGCGTGATCGACGACCGTCGCGGCTGCCCGCGCGACGACCTCATGAGCGTGATGGTGCACGCCGAGGTCGACGGCGAGCGTCTCGATCACGACTCGCTCATCTACGACTCGCTGCTCATCCTCATCGGAGGCGACGAGACGACCCGCCACGTGATCAGCGGCGGGGCGTATCAGCTGCTGACCGACCGTTCGCAGTGGGACCGGCTGCTCGCGGACCGCACGCTCGTCACGTCCGCGGTCGAAGAGATGTTGCGCTGGGTCACGCCGATCAAGAACATGGCCCGCTCCGCGACGCGCACCACCGACTTCCACGGCACCGAGATCCGCCAGGGCGACCAGCTGCTGCTCCTGTATCCGTCGGCGAACCGCGACGAGCGCCACTTCGACGACCCGTTCCGTTTCGACATCACCCGCACACCGAACGACCACGTCGCGTTCGGCTTCGGTCCGCACTTCTGCCTCGGAAGCTCGCTCGCGCGCCTCGAAGCGCGCGTGATGTTCGAGCAGCTCCTCGAACGGCTCCCCGACCTCCACCTCGTCGACGCGGCCGAGCCGACCTACCGCCCCGCGAGCTTCGTGAGCGGCTACGAGGGAATGCGCGTGGCGTTCACCCCGACCGCACCGATCGCGCAATGAGCCGGATGCCGGCCGCGTTCTTCGGACACGGCACGCCGATGAACGCGCTCGACCGCAATCGCTACACCGAAGCGTGGCGCGCGTTCGGCGCCGAGATCCCCCGACCGCGGGCGATCCTCATGGTGTCGGCACACTGGTACATCAACGCATCGGCCGTCACGGCGATGCCGCAGCCGAAGACCATCCACGACTTCTACGGTTTCCCCGACGAGCTGTTCGCGGTGCAGTATCCGGCGCCGGGCGACCCGCAGCTCGCCGAGGAGGTCGCGGATCTCGCGAAGCCCACGTGGGTCGGCGCCGACCATGACAGCTGGGGTATCGACCACGGAGCCTGGTCGGTGCTCGTCCACGCGTTCCCTGCCGCCGATGTTCCCCTCGTGCAACTCTCGATCAACGCGACGAAGTCGTTCGACTACCACCTGGAGCTGGGCGCGAAGCTCGCCGCGCTACGCGAGACCGGCGTGCTCATCGTCGGCAGCGGCAACGTCGTGCACAATCTGCACCGCATCGACTGGTCGAGACCGGATGCCGCGTTCGACTGGGCCCGGACCTTCGACAATGACGCGACCGAGATCATGACCAGTCGACCGGCCGACCTCGCAGGACTGCAAGATCACGACGACTTCGCCATGGCCGCGCCGACGCCTGATCACTTCATCCCGCTCCTCTACCTCGCGGGACTCGCATCAGCCGCCGACGAGACCGCGCACGTCCTGGTCGACGGGTACGCCATGGGCTCGCTCTCGATGGCCTCGTTCACGCTGGGCTGTCACCAGATCGAGTCCGACGGCGGGCACGGATCGCCCGTGCTGCCGCACATCCCGTCCGACGAGACCAACATCTGATCCCGGGCGGAGAAGCTCGGTCGGCCGGGGCCGAACCGTTTTACCGGATTCGGGCCGGCCGCCGCTTCAATGCGAGCAGACCCGCACCCGCAGCCAACAGCCCGAAACCGACGGTCACTTCCGCACCCGTGTCGGACGAGCCGGTGCACGCAAGCGTGTCGGGTCCGCATTGGACTCCGGCGACTGAGCCCGGGGCGGATGACACACCACCCACCGACCCCGGCGTCGTCGTCGGAGCGGTCGTCGGAGCGGTCGTCGGCGCGGTCGTCGGCGCGCTCGTGCTGGTCGTCGCGCACTTGACCGGCAGCGCGACCGTCGCGGTCAGAGTCCGCGTGAACTCGTCCGTCCACGTCGCAACCACCGTGATCACGATCGAGCCGGTGACGCCGCCGGGAACCACCGTGGTCGCCTGCGTGCTCGCACCACCCGGTACCGGGTTCGTCACGACCGAGACGTCATACGCCACGCCTGATGCCGTCGCGGTCGCGCTGGCGCCCATTGCTTTTTTCGCGAGGTTGTTCGTGATGGTCCACGTCACCAGATGCGAACCATCGGAGCACGACGCGACACCAGTGACCGCGGCCGTGTGCGCGCCCGCCGGTATCGCAATCGCGAGCGATGCAGCGACGATCGCGAGGCAACTGAAGCACTTTGCAAGTCTCATGCGGCCGGTTCTCCCTTGGTCGCGCTGGGGGCAGCCAGCGTCAACGCCCGGTCGCACGCTATCGAGAATGGCGGGCACGAGCGATTCGAGTCTTCGGCCGGGTAATCTCCGAGCCCCGCCCATCCGAGCGGCGGGCATGCGACGGATCCGCTTTCACGCTTTGCGCCACTCGCACGCCACGCTCGCCCTGCGTGCCGGAGTGGCAACGAAG